>JAGRAB010000259.1 GCA_020435085.1 Bdellovibrionales bacterium
TCTAACCAGCTGAGCTACCCCGCCATGAAAAAAATGAAGAACTGTTGTAACCGCCCCCATAGGCAAAGTCAACTCCTCACAAATAGCAGTTTCTTTTATTATTTCAGAGACTTAGAAACAGTTTTTAGAGCTTTATCGCCGTTTTCTTGGCGGTCCATCATCTGGTAGCTCTTGAAGACGTAACTGACCCGTTTTTTCTAGGTGGTTGAGACGGCGATAAAGCCTCCATGTATCTTTCATTAAAGATAGTCCCACTCGGAACACATGCCATAATTCTTTGGGCAAAGGGCGTTTGTTTTTTCCAAAGTAATTCATTTGAATAGGTGCTTCCATGATTCTTTTAAAGCCTTTAATTTTTGCTAAACTTAATAGCTCTAAGTCAAAACCATATCGATCAATTTCCAAATAAGGTTCTATAGCTTGGACCACTTCTTTTCTGAATAACTTCATTCCCACTTGTGTGTCTGTCACATCCACCTGAAATAGTTGATGAATGATTTTTTGATAAATCCAACTTAAAACTTTTCGAAACCAAGGGTAATCAATTTTCGATTGTGGATGTCGCTTAGATCCTATCACTATATCGCACTCATAAAGAATCATCAGTCCAATAAAAATACGAATCTCTCGAGGGTGTAGTTCCATGCCTCCATCAATAAAAAGTATATAATCGCCTTGAGCGGCTCGAAACCCCTCACGAATCACAGCACCTTTGCCCGTATTTTCTGGAAAAATTTTGATCTTCACCTCTGGACACTGAAACCGAAACATTTCTTGGTTTGTTCCATCAGTACTTCCATCGCTCATCACAAGAATTTCAAAATGACGAAAGGAGGATTCCATTTCTTCAAGAAGCAACCCTAAATTGGCAACAATATTAGGAGCTTCATTAAAAACAGGTACAACAACGCTGACATATGCGTTTTCAAAGTCTGCAAATAATGAGTTCTGATGCACCTCGCCCATCATTCAAGTATGAAATGTATTTTAAATCGAAACAACGCGACTTTGAGCGTGAAACCAAAACACATTATGTTTCAATGTATAGAATATGATCCATCTTTCTTGCCCGCTTGACCCCTATTAGACAATCGTCTTGAATAGTATCTTATAAAGACATGAAAAAACACCGACCAGGGAGGGCGGCCATGCGAATACTGTTAACCTTTTGCCTATTCTTCTTTGCATCTTCACTACAAGTACAAGCTCAAACTCTTGAAAGCTTTTATCAATTTGAAGGCACTCTTATTGAAGTTGTCGCTGAAAACGGACATCCCATAGAGGGAGCAAAAGTTCTTATTGGTTTTGCAAAAGATGACCCTTTTGAGGGGAACATTTTTATAACAAACCCAGAAGGCATCATTCAAATTCCAAGTCTTTGGAAAACACCACTTCCCGTCACTGTTCAGGCGAATGGATATTTAACCACGACATTCTCAGAAGCTCTCCCCTTAGGACGCACACTCATTCTTCAAGAAGCTGACCAAAAAACCGCTTATGAACTGAATGGTAATGTGACCGGCTTTGGCAATTTAAGAAAAGATGGAAAAGTTGACGTCGGGTTCGTAATGCCATCTTTTTCACGAAGAGAACTTTTGGCTTTTGACATTAGTTCAGTCATCAGTCCAGAAACAGATACGATTCAAATTCTCAACCGTGAAGTAAAAATCCCTAGTAATATTAGCCTTCCTCGTCAAACAGAGACTTATATTTTTCCCATTACTCTTAACAAGCCCTCTTATCGTATTTTTAGCCGCAAACAAGGAGTGCAAGATTTTATCGCTGGTCACGCCCAATTTCCTTTAAAGCGAGTCGTTGATAAAATTCGTGGTGGCCAATCAATTTTAGATGTTATCAATGATATTTCTTTTTTAGGTGGTGGACAGATCCGTGTTGATATGAGCTCTCAATCTTCTACTCGTGATATTCCCGTAGATACATTTAAATACACAGATTCACTGACTCTTCCGGCCCCTCAAATTCCTCAAGGCAAAGTGGTCTTTTCAATGGCGGTCACTGAGAATCAAGGACGTCTCTTTCCAACAGACTTAAAATACGTTGAAACCAATAAGAATATTCAATTGGTAACAATGGCATCTAACGATCAAAAATATATTGCTTCTCTCTTAGGAAATAAACCCGAAGAGACTGCAAAAAATCAATGGAGCCGTATTGATTTTATCAACACACCTCAATTTGAAAGCCCGCTTTCACTTTTTGGTTTCTCAAAAGATCAGGACTCACTCATTCCTTGGTTTAAGAATACAAACCTCACTCAGATGAGTATCACTTTACAAAAATATACCAGTGGTATCGGTGCTCCTGACTTTTTGCCGTTGGTAGATGCTCCTGTGCTTAATGATGGGTTTATTTCTTTGACACCTCCTCCTGCCAACTCTTCAATTATTCCTTTAGGAACAATGGTTGTATTTTCTGAAATTGAAACAATTCCTCAAGGACAATACTCATCTGAAAAACGCACACGTCTTTGGGAAATTTTTTCTCCAGATTGGACCAACCGCGTGAATGTACCTGAGTTAAACTTTAGATTAAGCAATGAAATCACTCACCGATGGGAAGTGATTTACTTAGGTAAAAAAGTAGGATCGTCAGACTCTGAGGGACTTGATGCCGTTACGCACATTACTCGCAACTCTATTTCTATTCAGTAACCTCGCACTTCAAACGGGTTGTGCCCTTATGGCCGGCTCAGCCCCTGCTCCACAGACAATGGATCCTGTGGAGCAAGTGTACGCAACAAATTTTGATGCCATTTGGCTAGCTACTCAAAAAGCAATGGCGATTTACCCCATGCGTGTCAACAATATGGATGTGAAAATTCTTGAAACAGATACCATTAAGATAGACAAGTACTGGAATCCACCACATGTACAAGAACTTAAAAGTGGTCAAGAATACCGACTTGTTGTTCGAGTCATTGAGGGCGAGCTCGATGGCAAACCCGCTCAGAAGGTTTCTGTGTCAAAAATAGTCAATCATCAAAAAGATTTTTTTTCAAATGAGCAACAAATCCCAAGCTCAGGACTTGAAGAAAAAGCCTTACTTTATCGAATTGAAAGAGAGCTTACTATTGAACGAGGTCTTGAACGGGCTCAAAAGAAAGCCAATCAAAATTCATAAAAACCCTTAGGGTGTGTACTCATTTACCTGGACCTTACGAGAAAGTTCAGCTCAAAAGCAAATGAAG
>JAGRAB010000260.1 GCA_020435085.1 Bdellovibrionales bacterium
AGAGTCCATTGCAAAACCAAAACCTCTTCTTTCTACAAAAAGTGTCTTTACCCCTGTCGATCAAAAACCTTTTTTTGATATTCCTGTCACTTATAATGCACAAGTACGAACATGGATTCGGTTTTTCCAAGGGAGTGGTAAATCTGGTTACAAGAAATGGCTGGAACGTTCCCATCGTTACCTTCCTCATATGCAAACTATTTTAGAAAAGAGAAGCATGCCCAAAGATCTTGCTTATATTGCAATGATTGAAAGTGGTTTTTCAGCCCATGCCGTGAGTACTGCAGATGCTGTTGGCTATTGGCAATTTATTAAATCCACAGCGAATCGTTATGGTTTACAAACAAAATGGTGGATTGATGAACGGAGAGATTTTAATAAAAGCACTCAAGCCGCCTGTAGTTACCTTTCAGATTTGTATAAAATGTTTGGTTCTTGGTACTTGACAGCAAGTGCTTACAATATGGGAGAAAATCGACTTAAACGACTCATTGAGAAATATAAAACAGAAAACTATTGGATACTCTCCAAAAAGCATGATTTTCCTGCTGAAACACGCGACTATATACCTAAAATGATCGCCGCTATGCTTATTGCTAAAGCACCTAAGCTTTACGGATTTAATAACATAGCACCTGAACCTCCACACTCTTATGAGTACTTTTTTGTTCCTGGCGGCACTGATCTTTATATTCTTGCTGATAAACTTGGAGTGAATCGCAAAGATCTCCAAAAATTGAACCCTGAATTGGTCAAAGGCTTCGTTCCTGGATTTGTGAAGAATCATAAAATTCGGATTCCTCCGGGTTTTACTACAAAAGTTTCTAGTCTTATTCGTAACAAAAACATTTGATAGAGTTTTTAATTCCATTAAAGTGAAATGTATGATGTCTGTGATTGTTAGAAAATTTGGTGGTGCTGGGTTATCAACGATAGAAAAAGTTCTCACTGTTGCTAAAAATTTAAAATCGGCCCATGACCAAGGACATAAAGTGATTGCCGTTGTCAGTGCCATGGGAAACACGACAGATGAGCTTATCAAAAAAGCCTATGAAATCTCCACTCATCCTGACCGTCGTGAACTTGATATGTTGATAAGCACTGGCGAAAGAGTAAGCATGGCACTTCTCACCATGGCTTTAAAAGATTTAGGATGTGATGCCATTAGTTTTACCGGTTCACAAGCGGGAGTTATGACAGATAGCTCTCACAGCGATGCTCGGATTCTTGAAATAAAACCCATCCGCATTGAAGACGCCCTTAATAAAAATAAAATTGTTGTCATTGCGGGATTTCAAGGCGTAGACCCTCTAACAAAAGAAATTACAACTCTTGGACGCGGCGGAACTGATACAACAGCTGTCGCTTTCGCTTCTTACTTCAAAGCAAAGCGATGTGAAATCATAAAAGAAGTGAATGGCATTTATAATGCTGACCCTCATATTTTTTCAAATGCAAAAATCATCCCTGAGGTGGAATATGGAACTCTACTTCATATGTGTCAATGGGGGGCAAAGGCACTTCACTTCCGCTCTGTGGAAATGGCACAAAAGTTAAATATTCCTATTTGGGTAGGATCTCTCAATTCCCTTAACAGTGGAACTCTTTGCAGTGGAAAAACACCAAAGGTACCTATTACCGGAATGAATATTCTCAATGATGTTTTTTATTTGCTAGCAGCATCTCATACAGATATCGAGAATTTTAAAACGCTTCTCTTGAGTAAAAATTGGCAGCCACCTCGCTATCTTACCTCTGAAAACCATAACGAGCGTACGAGATATTGGTGTCAAGCCTCTTTCCCTATTTTTGAAAACTGTAAAGTCTTTTCCTCTTCCAATTTAGAAATTAGTTCCTTTCCTTGGACAGCAATAACGATTTCTGGAGGTATTCACAATAGTATGCCTCTTTTATCAGATACAACA
>JAGRAB010000261.1 GCA_020435085.1 Bdellovibrionales bacterium
GTCGTCTCTGGTTTTTTTTCTTCAGGAGTTTCTTTTTTATTTTCTGCGGAAGCAGTGGGTAGTTCCGGTGTTTTTGCAGGGGTGGCTTGTGCCAGCGGAGCCGTTTGAGCCTCTGTTGGTATAGGGGCTGTAACGGCAGTTGCTGTTTCTGACTTCATCTCAGGAGTTGGCTCAGGCTCAGAATCTTTTGGTAAATCTTTAGTAGTTTCTGTATTTTTAATCTCCTCAGTTTTAGTAGGAGAATTTCCTGTTGTGGTTACTGCTCCACTTGTTAAGGCATCATTGGAGTTGAGGCCTTGAATATTTTCTGGAGGTGTTTCAACGGTGGCCTCTTTTTCGTATTTTTCAACAATATTCTTTACTCCAATAATAATAAAAATGAGAGCAAGAATAACACCACCGGCAATCAGCTTTGAGAGGATTCCCTTTTCGTGTAAAACGGGAGGAGATTTTTTTGTTTCACGGGGTTCGTCTTGAGCAAGATCTTCTGGTTTGCTAATTGGTGGTAGGGTGGAGCCCATTTCTTCATGGAACTTTTCTAAAAGTTCATCAACATCAAGTTTCAAATAACTTGCATAACTTTGAACAAAGCCTCGTAGAAAAGTTTTAGCAGGGAGAGCATCTAAATCTCCCTCTTCAATGGCTTGAATCAAGCGAGGACTAATTTTAGTAGCCATAGCAACTTCATTGACACTGATGCGCTGACTTTCTCTTGCTGATTTTAAAATTTTCCCAGTTTGTTTCATGTCGTTTAGAAACCTTTATTTAGTTCACGTAGAGCCAATCGCGCCTTCGGACTATATTCGCTCGATGGAAATAATTTTATAACTTCTTCAAAGCGAGATTTTGCCAGGCTATTTTGACCAATCATCATATAACTAAGACCAGCAAAATAGTGAGGTTCGGCATAGAGCTTTTTCTCACAGTTTTCAATCGCTTGGTCAAAAGTGGTCGAAGCAAGTTTATATTTTTTTAAATCGTATTGAATGCGGCCATATAAATTGAGCGAAGAGCATCTATTTCTTTGTACTTTTAATGCATGCTCTGTGGCATTAAGGGCTTCTTTAAGTTGTTTTGCTCGGTAGTAAGCAAGCCCTAAGTTGTCATAGACTTTCTCTGGAGTTGCATAAGTGAGATCGTCAGCAGCAGTTTTCAGTTGTTGAATGGCTTCTTTATATTTTTTTCGCTCAATGAGAACACGACCAAGATTATTTCGAGCTTCTGTATATTTGGGGTCCAATGTTACAGCTTTTTGTAAGTGTTCTTCACTGAGGATATATTTTTCGCGAAGAAGATAAACGAGAGCAATGTTGTTATGTGCAACGGCATTATTGGGGTCAAGATCAATAGCCTGTAAAAGTTCACCAAGAGCCTGGGGGAGTTGTCCCTTTGTGAGCAAAGAAGTTCCAATTTTTGTATGTAATATTGATCGCTTTTTCCTCTCCGGAACACTTGTAGAAGCACAACTCATGAGGATAAAACAAAAACAAATTATAAAAGTTCTAAGCATTGAATAAAAGTAACAAATTTTCGTTCTCGCGCAAAGCAATTCGATAAATTGAAGGTGAGAACTCGAGAGCAGCTAACGCGCCGTTTCGTCCCCCTTTTTAAGAGCAACAAGTACCTCCACATGGAAAGTTTGTGGAAACATATCGAAGGGTTGAATTTTTTCAATGTGGTATTCTCCATTTTTAACAAGTTCTGTGAGGTCTCGTTTAAGAGTCATAGGGTCACAGCTCATATAAATTAAATTAGGTGTGGAAAACCGCTTTAAATTTGTCATGGCTTTTGTACTGAGCCCTGCTCTTGGAGGGTCTAAAATGATAAAATCAGGTTTTAATTCAAAATTTTTAGATAAAAAACTTTCAACAGACTGATTATGGAAGTCAATATTGGTTAAGTTTTGATTTTGAGCTTGTTGTTGGGCGATTTGGTGAGAGTGCTCACCGAGCTCCACAGCATGAAATTTTGTATTTTTTAAAAGTTTTGCCAAAGGAAAAGTTAAATTTCCGTTTCCAGAAAATAGATCACACGCAACTTTGGCTGTTTTGGGGGCCCACGAGAGAATATGATTCAAAAGGATTTCATTAACATGAGAGTTTACTTGAGAAAACCGATCCCCCACATCATCTAATGAAACCTCAGTGATGGTAACTTCTTGAGACATATTTGTGCGAATTTCGATTTTTTTTGAATTTTTATAATCATGTTTCAACACGTTTGGAAGTTCATCATTAATGACCTTCTCAGCAATAGCGCAATATTCAATAGGGATCAGTGTTTCAGAGGTTTGTTTTAAAAACCCCAATTGTCCATTTTTAAAATGAACTTGAATACGATTGCGATATCCAAATTCTTTTGGGGATGCAACAATTTGAGCGATTTTACTCGGGTCTGAGACAAGTGGTGAAAATGTACGAAGAAGAAGCGACTGTTTTTCAGCAAGTTGTCGCTCATAAGAAACTTGTTGCCACTGACACCCTCCACACTCAAAAGCAACTGGGCAGGGCGGTGTTCTTCGATTTTTTCCGGGAGTGATGATTTCAAGTAGTCGTGCTTCAGCAAAGTTTTTTTTCACTAGAGTGATTTCGCAAAGAACAACATCGCCAGGGCAAGTTTTAGCAACAAAAACAACAAACCCTTGATGACGGCCGACCCCAGCTCCCTTGCCAAAAGAGAGAGAGTTGATGGTGAGTTGAATATGTTCTAACTTTTTTAATTGAGACATCTTAAAACACAACCAAGGGGATTCCCCTTGGTTGCAAGATAAAGAGATTAAATATTTACAAGTTCTGACTTTTCAAAGAAGAGAGCAAGTTCTCTTTGAGCACTGGCAGCAGAGTCACTTCCATGCACAGCATTTTCTCCAACGTTGTCACCAAATTCTGCGCGAATAGTTCCTGGAGCAGCATCTTTAGGGTTTGTTGCTCCCATGATTTCGCGGTTTTTCATAATGGCACCCTCGCCAGAAAGAGCCATTAACATGACTGGGCCAGAGGTCATAAAGTCAACAAGCTCACCAAAAAAAGGTCGTTCTTTATGTTCAGCATAGAACTCTTCACATTTGCCACGCTCTAATTGAACTAATTTTGCAGCGGCAACTTTTAAGCCATTATCTTCAAATTTTTTAATAATAGCACCAATGGCATTTTTCTTAATGGCATTTGGCTTGATGATGCTAAAGGTTTGTTCTTTTCCCATTGTTTTCTCCATATATTTATATAGTGAAGCAAGACTTCACTCGTTGTTTAAAGTGCAGATTTTAAAGTTGTTCCAAGGTCTGCCGGACTTCTGGCAATTTTACAACCAGCAGATTGCAGGGCCTCAAACTTGGCTTCAGCAGTTCCTTTGCCGCCGCTAATAATTGCACCAGCATGGCCCATGCGTTTTCCCGGAGGTGCTGTTGCTCCAGCAATAAATGAGGTTACAGGTTTTTTAAACTCACGTTTAATGTACTCCGCTGCTTCTTCCTCAGCGGTTCCACCAATCTCTCCAATCATGATGACGCCATCGGTGTTACTGTCAGCATTAAACATCTCAAGAACATCGATGAAGTTGGTTCCATTGACGGGATCACCACCAATACCGACACAAGAACTCTGCCCGAGGCCAAGTTTTGAAAGTTGCCAAACGGCCTCATATGTCAAAGTTCCAGAGCGCGAGAGAACGCCAATGCGGCCAGGGGTGTGAATATGCCCAGGCATAATTCCAATTTTGCATTGCCCGGGAGTAATCACGCCTGGGCAGTTGGGCCCAACAAGTCGTGTTTTTTTACCAGCCATGAAACGTTTTACTTTTACCATATCCATCACGGGAATTCCTTCTGTGATGCAAACAACGAGGTCAAGCTCGGCATCAACAGCCTCCATAATGGCGTCTGCGGCAAAAGGAGGTGGAACATAAATCACACTGGCATTGGCTCCTGTTTTTTCAACAGCATCAGCAACGGTATCAAAAACGGGAAGGTTTAAATGTTTTGTTCCACCTTTTCCAGGAGTCACTCCACCCACCATTTTTGTTCCGTAAGCAATCGCTTGCTCTGAGTGAAATGTTCCTTGCGCGCCAGTAAATCCCTGGCAAATCACTTTTGTATTACTGTTCACCATAATCGCCATGACTACTTACCCCCCTTAATTGCAGAAACAATTTTTGTGGCGGCATCTGTTAAGTCATCAGCAGGTAAGATGTTCAAGCCACTTTGTGCCAATAATTTTTTTCCTTCTTCAACATTTGTTCCTTGAAGGCGGACAACAAGAGGAACTTTTAAGCCTAATTCTTTGGACGCGGCAATAACACCTTCTGCAATGATGTCACATTTCATAATGCCACCAAAGATATTCACTAGGATCCCTTTTACATTTGGATCGTTCAGAATAATTTTAAAGGCGGCTGTGACTTTTTCTTTATTAGCACCACCTCCAACATCTAAAAAGTTAGCAGGACTTCCGCCATGAAGTTGAATAATGTCCATGGTGGCCATGGCAAGCCCTGCACCATTCACAAGACAGCCAATATTTCCATCGAGCTTAATAAAAGCAAGGTCATATTTACTGGCTTCCACTTCAGCAGGGTCTTCTTCTGTGAGGTCTCGAAGCTCTACAATTTCAGGGTGACGAAAAAGTGAGTTGGAATCAAAATTCATTTTGGCATCAAGCACAATCACTTCACCGTCTTTGGTTTCAACAAGTGGATTGATTTCAGCAAGAGAGCAATCTGTGCCTTCGTAAGCTTTATATAATGAAATAAAAGCTTTAACAGCTTTATTAACCACAGCCCCTTTCATTCCAATGGCAAAGGCAAGTTGTCTTGCTTGAAATGGCATAAGGCCAGTTACTGGATCGATAACTACTTTAAAGATTTTCTCTGGGGTTTTGGCAGCAACTTCTTCAATATCCATTCCACCTTCGGAGGACGCCATCATGGTGACTCGGCCATTGGCGCGATCAAGTAAAGCCGCGACGTAATATTCTTTTGCAATGTCACAGCCTTGCTCAATAAATACTTTATTGACTTCTTTTCCCTCAGGACCAGTTTGATGAGTAACTAACGTCATTCCAATCATATTTTCACTGAGTTGACGGACTTCATCTAAAGACTTGGCGATTTTAACACCGCCCCCTTTTCCTCGTCCACCAGCATGAATTTGAGCTTTAACAACCCAAAGGTGACCCCCAATATTTTTTGCGGCTTGAACAGCTTCATCGGCTGTTGTAGCAATGCCACCTTTAAGAGTGACCCCCCCAAATTTTCTCAAAACCTCTTTGGCCTGATACTCATGAATATTCATTGATGCCTCTCCTTAGTAGTCAAGTTTTTCAAGCGCAGCAACTAAGTCGTTGACCGCATTGATTGAGTTTTGAAGTCCCGCTTTTTCGGTTTCATTCAATTGAATTTCTACAACCTCTTCCATTCCTTTTCCGCCAAGCTTACAAAGAACTCCTAAAAAGAGATCGTTAACTCCATATTCACCTTGTAAATAGGCCGCACATGGAAGAATTCGCTTTTGATCTTTAAGAATGGCTTCAGCCATTTGAACGGCACTGGCTGATGGAGCATAGTAAGCAGACCCGGTTTTTAACAAGCCGACAATTTCAGCTCCGCCTTTACGAGTGCGGTCAACAAGAGCATCAATGCGATCTTGAGAAAGCATTTCTGTTAAAGGCACACCGCCAATGGAACAGTGCCTTGGCATGGGTACCATCGTGTCTCCGTGCCCACCAAGAACAAAGGCTTGTACATCTTTAACGCTGACGTTGGCTTCTTCTGCAATGAAAGAGCGAAACCGAGCGCCGTCAAGAATTCCGGCCATTCCAATAACACGCTCTCTTGGAAAGCCGAGAACGTTTTTAGCAACAAAGGCCATCGCATCAAGAGGGTTACTGACGACAATGACGACGGCATTGGGAGAATATTCCTTTACGCCTTCACAAACAGATTTCATAATTTTTGCATTTGTTGCGAGTAAGTCATCGCGACTCATTCCTGGTTTTCTAGGAAGTCCCGCTGTAATAATAACAACGTCACTTCCTGCCGTATCTTTATAATCAGCAGTTCCAGTAACTTTTGAATCGAAACCTTCAACGGGAGAAGCTTCAAATAAATCCAATGCTTTCCCTTTAGCGGCACCGTCATTAATGTCTACGAGGAATACATCTCCTAATTCTTTGGCAGCCGCCCAGTGAGCACAAGTAGAGCCAACAAAGCCGGCACCAACAACAGTGATTTTTTTGCGAACATGTTGCATACAAGAAATCCTTCTCAATAAATGGTTAGTAATTTGACAATCTTGGTGGTTATAGCAGTTTAGTGCTGAAGTTCAATCTTGGGGAGTGAACAATGTGGTGAGAGCAGCAACTTGTGCCACGCATCATTTGCCTTTTTCCCATCTTGATCAACATCCACCCTAAAGTACAATGTTGAAAGACTTCATCAGGGAATCTTCAACATGCTGACACCAGCCATTCAGGCCGAACATCTCACAATTCAATTTGATTCAGAAGTCCTTTTGAAAGACATCAACCTGGCAATTGATCCAGGTGAAGTTTTTGTCATTATTGGTCCGAGTGGTCATGGCAAATCTGTTTTTATGAAAATGTTGGCAGGAATTCTGCCGCCAAGTTCAGGAAAAGTTTTTATTGAAGGTCATGATCTTTATGAAGCGACAGAAAAAAAACGAATAGAAATTATGCAAAAAATGGGGATGTTATTTCAAAAAAACGCCCTCTTTGACTCTTTGACTGTTGCTGAAAATATTGCATTTCCTCTTCGGGAAGTTTCAAACTGTACTGAATTTGAAATTAAAAAGCCCATCGACTTTTTCTTAGAAGCAGTGGCAATTCCTCATGCCAGAGATCTTTATCCAGATGAAATTAGCGGAGGTATGCAAAAACGGCTTGGAATTGCCAGGGCGTTGGCACTGTATCCAGAAATCATTTT
>JAGRAB010000262.1 GCA_020435085.1 Bdellovibrionales bacterium
ATACCCAAAACGATTGAGTTTGCCTGGAGGCGCGAGGAGGAAGCTGTATGAATAATACTGCGACGACGAAGCAACAAACAGGTAAACCAATTCGCTTTGGGTATGTAAGACCAAGGATGGTATTGGGTGAGTAATAAGGGAATATTTACCGCGTTAAGTGGAGCTATGGCGCAAAGCCAGCGGCTAGATACAATAGCGAATAATATTGCCAACTCAAATACAGATTCTTTTAAAAAAGATAAGCAAGTTTTTCAAGAATACCTGACTGCCAATGAAAAACTACCAGACGTTATTCAAGTTCCTCGGATTCCATCATCTATTGAGAGCTTTTACGATGTTCAAGCGGCAGATCGAGGTTATGTAAACTCGATTGGAACATATACAGATCATAGTCAGGGAGGCTTGAGGGCGACGGGAAATGCTTTGGATGTTGCTCTTGATGGACCTGGATTTTTTGAAGTTCTCACTCCACGAGGTGTTCGGTTTACAAGAAGTGGAAGCTTTAAAATTTCTCCCAATGGTCAATTAGTGACAAAACAAGGATACCCTGTCCTAAAATCTGGAACACAAGACCCTGAAACGAGAACAATTCAAATTTCTTCACGGAATCTAACAATTTCATATGGTGGAGATATTTATGAAGGTGGTGAATTTACAGGAGCACTCTCAGTCGTGAACGTCAATGACCCAGATTCTATGAAAAAAGAGGGGCAAGCAATGTATTCGCTCAAACCCAATTATCCAGTAGATTTACAGCCAGCAACAGATGCTCAAGTTCATCAGGGTTATGTTGAATCAAGTAATGTCAATATTGTTCAAGAGATGACAGATATGATTCAAGCCTCTCGATCCTTTGAAAGTACTCAAAAAGCAATTAAAGCCTTCGATATGCTCAATGGAAAATTAATTAATGAAGTTGGGAAGGTTCGTTAATGAGGAGAAAAATTTATGATTAAATCTCTCAATACAGCAGCCACAGGAATGAAGGCCCAGCAAACAAATATGGATGTGATCGCCAACAATATTGCGAATACATCTACAGCTGGTTTTAAAAAATCAAGAGCTGAATTTGAAGACTTAATGTATCAAACAGAAAAAGAGCCTGGAGCCATTTCCGGAGCAAACTCTGTGTCGCCAACAGGTGTACAAATAGGTTTGGGTGTAAAGACAAGTGCTATTCACAAAGACTTTGCACAAGGGTCTACTCAATTGACTAAAAACCCATTTGATCTTGAAATTCAAGGCTCTGGATTTTTCCCTGTACAAATGCCTAATGGACAGATTGCTTATACTCGCGATGGAGCTTTTAAAAAGGGACCCGATGGTCGGTTAATGGATAAAAGTGGAAACGTATTGCAGCCTGAAGTGACAATTCCTCCAGATGCAGCAGGTGTTGAAATTTCTCAAGACGGTATTATTTCGATAATTACCGGTATCAACTCTGTACAGCAGCAAGTGGGTCAATTGAGCCTTGTCAGTTTTGTGAACCCAGCGGGTTTAAGAAATGTTGGAAAAAATTTATTTTTACCTTCAAATGCCAGCGGACTTCCTCAACAAGGAGTGCCTGGAGAGGCAGGACTGGGGTATTTAGCCCAAGGACAATTAGAAACAAGTAATGTAAATATTGTTGATGAAATGGTGAATATGATTTCTGCACAACGGGCCTATGAGACAAACTCAAAAGTGATTCAGGCGTCAGACCAAATGCTTCAACAAATAAATAACCTGAGGTAACCGTGAGGCTCATTCGATTTTTGATATTATTGACATCATTGCCTGCTTTTGGGCAACAGGCTCTTTTGGTTCGCTCTCATACGTTGGTTTCAGAAGTTAAAGATATTTATCTCAGCGATATTGTAGATAAAAATTCAACAGATAATGAATTGTTTAAAGAAATTTCAAGTGTCAAATTGGCGAATGGTCCAAGGCTTGGTGAAAGAAGAGTTTTATCGAGTCAATTGATTTCAAGATTATTAAGAAAGCAAGCGCATTTTGTACAGGCCTCTAAAAAAATGAAATTAGTCATTCCGAGTCAGGTCATTGTTGAAAATATTGGTTATACACTGAATGAAAGAGATGTTGAAAATCGATTAAATGAAGTGTGGGCGAAATCTTGTATTCATTGTCGATTTCAAATTTCATCTTTAAGTCTTCCCAAAATGAAATCACAGGCACAAAAATTAAATTGGGATTTAGATTATGATGGCAAAATTCCAAGAGGACAATTCTCTTACAAGGTGACGGTAAAAAATCAAGAGGGTCAAGATATTACGGGTTGGATTCAAGGAATGGTTCGTATTTTTGCTCCAGTACCTATTGCTACTCGTGCCATTCATTTTGGTGAGAGACTCACTGAACATGATTTAGAAGTTAAAGAACAAGATGTGACTTATTCAAATGATTCTGCCATTGAGCGAGAGCGTGCTATTGGGCGACGTGTAATTCGAGCCATTCGTTCAGGTGAAGTTCTTTGGTCGAATTTTTTTGAAAAGGATTATGCCACACGAAGAGGACAGCCCGTGAAATTGATTATTGGAGATCAGGGGTGGCAGTTGACTTTACAAGGTATTGCAGAAATGGATGGTCAAATTGGAGACACAATTTCAGTAAAAAACTCAAAAAGTAATAAAGTTCTTTCTGGAGTTGTTATTGGTCAGCATGAGGTACAAGTACAATGAAGTTTTTAAGAATTTTATTTTTTCTCACACTTACATTTCAGCTTGGCTGCGGTAGCTTTGGAAAAAAATTAAAAGCTTTTTTGGGAGGGCAACCTGCAAGCCAACAGGCAGAGCAAGCCCCACCACCTCGGACATCGACGGGAATGCGATTTTCTGATTCTAGCAATCATCTCACTGGGCCAAGGCGACAATATAAAAGAGTGACAAAACAAACTTTAGAAGATGAAGCACTATTAAATGCAAATAGTGGATCGTTATGGACTATGGAAGGACAAGGAGCTTATTTATTTTCACAAAATGTTGTTCGAATGATTGGCGATCCTGTGGCTATTCGTATTGAGGGAGAATCAAAAGAGCAGCTTGTAACTAAAGCTGATGTTATTCGAAACTTATTAGATCAGCTAGATGCGAGGGCAAAAGCTCGGACGATGTTGCGACAGCCAGCATCGGGTCCTAACGGTGCTACAGGTGCTGAAGCACCTGAGCAAAATCAACAAGATCCAAATCAACAACAAAAAGTGGCAAATAAACCTCAGCAGCAGAAAACCCAATTGCCGGAAAATTTTAATATAAAAACAGTCACAACTCGAGTGATTGAGAGAACTGTTGATGGCAACTATCGGGTCAAAGGAGCGCAGCCATTTATGATTGGTTCACGCGAATATAAGGTGATTGTTACAGGTATTGTGCGTGCGGAAGATTTTAATGAAGACGGAATCAGTTCAAAAGATTTATTAGATCCAAATTTTGATATTGTGGGTGTACGAAGGAAAGAGATGTAAAAGATGAAACAGTATTTGATTCTTCAAATTTTAGTCGTCTTATTTGCATGTGCTTGGAACGCAAAAGCGGCACGATTGAAAGATATTGCGAATATTCGTGGCGTTCGCTCCAATCAACTCGTGGGTTATGGAATTGTTGTTGGTTTAAGTGGAACTGGAGATAGTAAAGCAGAATTTACTAATAAAAGTATTGAAAGAATGCTTGATCGTTTAGGAATGAAAGTTGCGGGTAAAGAAGTTTCTTCTAAAAATGTCGCAGCAGTAATTATAACAGCACAACTTCCAGCCTTTGCGAGAGCCGGAAATAAATTAGATATTACAGTGAGTGCACTTGGAGATGCCAGTAGTTTAAAGGGTGGAACACTCGTGCAAACACCTTTGCGTGCGGCAGATCAACAAATTTATGCTGTAGCTCAAGGATCTCTTATTGTTGGCTATGCCCAAGGGGGAGTGCACGAGACTGTTGCGCGTCTTCCGAATGGTGCAATTATCGAACGAGACATGGGAGAGGAATTTGCCTCTCGGAAAATGTTTCGGATGACCCTTCATGCTCCTGATTTTACAACAGCAGCCCGAGTGGCAAAAACAATTAACAAAGAATTGGCAGGAAAATACGCCAGTGCTTTAGATGCTGGAACAATTGATATTATTTCGCCAACTCCTTACGAAGGCAAAGGTGTTGAGCTATTGGCAATGATTGAATCACTTGAAATTGAGCCAGATTTAACAGCAAAAGTTGTTATTAATGAAAAGACTGGAACTGTTGTTATTGGGCATGGAGTAAAAGTTTCGAAAGTAGCACTCAGTCATGGAGATTTGACGGTTAAAGTTGGCGATGACTCCAAGAAAAAAGATGGTGAAAGAGTTATGGAGATAGATGGTTCTGCAAATGTTGGAGATTTGGTGAAGGCCATGAATCGACTTGGGGTTTCACCAAAAGATCTGATTACTATTTTGCAATCGATCAAAGCTGCAGGAGCATTGCAAGGCGATTTAGAGATTTTATGAAAATGGATTTATTAAATAATTTAAAAAGTTTTACTCTTTTGATGT
>JAGRAB010000263.1:0-379 GCA_020435085.1 Bdellovibrionales bacterium
GTATGAATAATACTGCGACGACGAAGCAACAAACAGGCAAACCAATTCGCTTGGGTATAACTTTTTTGGTAACTTAGTGCAGATTTGCTCGAAGAGCAACCTGTCACCAAACAAGTTTGGGAAATATCTGTAAGGCATTTTTCTTTGTTGCCTCTGCCAGTTCCTCAATAGAAATATTTTTCAACTGAGCCACAAACTCTGCAGTATGGACAACATATTCCGGTAGGTTTTTACTCCCTCGCTGAGGAACTGGAGCCAAAAAGGGAGCATCTGTTTCTACATGTATGCGATTTAATGGCAAATTGCGACAAACCTCTCGTAGCTCATCCGCCTTTTTAAAGGTGACAACGCCACTGATAGAAATATTTAAACCCAGGGC
>JAGRAB010000263.1:456-3058 GCA_020435085.1 Bdellovibrionales bacterium
TCTTTTAAAATTTGAATCGTATCCTCTTCAGCATCCCGTGTATGAATTTCTACCGGAAGATCATGGCTCAGAGCCAAATGAAGTTGGCGTCGAAATGCCTCTTTTTGCACCTCTCGAGGAGAGTTATCATAGTAGTAATCTAAACCAATTTCTCCAACTGCAATAATTTGTGGATGTAACAAATGTTGATTGAGAAAACGCTCTACATCATCATTGTAGAGCTTGGCATCATGAGGGTGTACTCCTAAGGTTCCATAGACTTCATTGGGAAACCTTTGAATTAAATCTAAAACAACAGGATGGTCATCAGGACATGTCCCAATTGTTACCATTCTTTCTACGCCAGCTTTTTTAGCTTGTTCAACAGCTTGATCTGCAGGAATATCTAAGAAATTTAAATGGCAATGCACATCAATCCAATGAGACATTTAAAAAATCCCCTTGGCTTTGTATCGAATTTTTAATTTTGAGAAAACCACTCTCCATAAGCAGTTGACGATCCACATTTGAATCTAAATCCGTTTTTAATTTTGAAAGTAACTGAAAGACTTGATCTTTCACCTCAAAGGGCTGTTCCAGCCAACTTTGAACTTGCTGGCTTAAATCTTCATGAATTTTTCCAGACTTACCCTCTAGAGATAAATCT
This sequence comes from Bdellovibrionales bacterium, assembly GCA_020435085.1. GTDB lineage: Bacteria > Bdellovibrionota > Bdellovibrionia > Bdellovibrionales > UBA1609 > JABSOQ01. Next base: position 1,103 of record JAGRAB010000263.1, read on the forward strand.
CTTAAAACCTGTTGCCAAGTTTCAAGAAGAAAGGTCAATGACGCTCGCTCTTTTATGACCTCACTATACTTTTCCATCCAATCCACATGGCTTCTTTCTTTTAAGATTTCTCCCAAGGCTTCAACAGCAAGCTGCCTCAACTTGGCTAAGTCTGGATCTTTTAACTGTGTGGCTCGTTCAACACTGCCTGCGGCCGACTTTAAAACCCAACCTGAGGCACCGGTAATATGATGAATTTCTTGTTCTGAAAGTGGACCAAACCGAACCATCTGACAACGAGATCGAATTGTTGGTAAAATAGCATTGAGCTGAGACGTTATCAAAAAAAAGTAAGTCTCCGGAGGAGGCTCTTCAATGGCTTTTAAAAGAGCATTCGAGGCTTGAGCCGTCATAACATGGGCTTCATTAAACAGAAAAATTCGAGGCCCTTTCCAATGGCTCAAAGACAAGTGCTTGAGAACCTCTCTTGCTTTTTCAATTTTAATTGCATCCATCTCCCCATCAAAAAGAAAAAAGCTTGGATGCTGGCTCGCCGCAAATTGCCGGCAAGAAGAACACACCCCACAAGGATCTGTTTTTTATTTTTCATAAAACCATGTTTTAGCAAACTCCAACGCAAATGCTTTTTTTCCAACTCCACGGGGTCCCACAAAAAGCAAGGCATGGGGCAGTTGATTTTTTTCTAAAACTTGGAACATGTTTTTCTTAATAGCTTCATGGCCAATCACAGTAGACATCATGATGGCATCCAGCCTAAATCTTTTAATCTTGATTGGAGCTCTAAAAAAACATCATCAACTGAAGACTCTGCATTTAAAACTAACCATTTTTTAGGGGCTTCTTTTGCTAACTTTAAATAATAATTGCGAACGTTATTATGAAACTCGTTGGCCTCTAATTCAAAGCGATCTAAAGCCTTCTCTCCGACCTCATCCCGCCTTTGACGACGGCGAAGACTTTCTTCTAAAGATAAATCCAATAAAACCCAAAGATCTGGCTCAGTGCCTTGAGTAGCAATGGCATTTAATGAGTCTATTAACTGACGATCAATATTTCTTCCACCACATTGAAATGCCAATGTACTTCCTGTAAAACGATCACACAGAACCCAATCTCCCTTTTTTAGGGCTGGACAAATCTTCATTTCTACATGTTGGGCCCGGGAGGCTTCGTAAAGCAGCAGCTCTGTCAATGCTGTTGGAGCTTCACCCTCGGTTCGTAAAAGCATGTCTCGAATTTCTTCGGCAAGAGGGGTTCCTCCAGGTTCATGAGTTAATACAACAGATTGACCTTCGGTCTCTAACAAAGACTTTAGTTTTTTAATAAGAGTTGATTTTCCAGAGCCATCAAGGCCTTCAAAGACGATAAATGCCATAAGGTCTTTTTACTTTATCCTGGTCTCTTGTCACGTGTATCGGATTCCATTTTGCCGTTGATGCGATGTGTAAATTGAGATCCCCAAAGAGATTCCTCTAAGTTCATACCTGTTCCATTCCGATAAAGACGTATGGCAAAAATAGAAAAAATAAAAGTCTTAATTGCCGATGATGACGGTCAAACCTCAAGACAGCTGGCAAACTTTATCTCAGACCACGGCTTTGATTGCCGCTTGGCCTCTAATGGGAATGAGGCTCGACAAGTTCTATTGTCTTGGAAACCAAAACTTATTTTAGCCGACCTTATGCTCCCCGACGGCAATGCCTACGCGCTTATGGACTTCATTAAAAACGAGCCCAGCTTAAGACATCATTTTATTCATACAATTGTGATGTCTGGTCATAATAATAAATTTAATGTCAAACAAGCCTTTGATAAAGGGGCTAAAGACTATTTAGTAAAACCTTTTAAAATACAAGACGTCCTTCAACGCCTTGTATTTCACTGTCGTAGTTCTAAAAACTTAAAAGAAATCAAACAAAAAGAATTCAAAAAAATCGACGAATCCTCTTTGATGCT
>JAGRAB010000263.1:3120-6042 GCA_020435085.1 Bdellovibrionales bacterium
CTTTTTAATCTTACAAAAATGGTAAGCCTTAAAGTGGATGGCGTTCGCTGCTCAATCATTCATGTTTTAGATCAACAAAAAGGAATTGTTGTTGTTTCTAATGACGACAAGGCCGCAACAGGAATTCAATTAGATCTTAATAAATATCCTGAAGTCCTCAATGTTAAAAATACGGGGCACTTAGTTGCTATTGAAAACCTCGAACAAAGCCGTGAGTTAAAACCCATTCGTAAACTTTTGAGGGAAATTTCATTTAACTCCATGATTGTTTGCCCTGTCCGTAGGCAAGGAGATGTCTTTGGAGTCCTCTCCCTTCGAATGCCTCCTGAAAAAGAAACTGTTTCTGATAATGAAATTCGCTTTGTTGAAATTGTTGGACATGTGGTGAGCCTCCTTCTCGATCAAGAAAAATCCAACTATTCCAATGACTTCTGGAATGATGCTTCGTTTGAAAAGCCGATTCCCTTTCCCCGCGTAAAGAATTCTAAGAATTAAGGTTGAATCCTGAGGCAGGTCTTCTTATACTGCCCTCCTTTTGTAGGAGACCCTTATGGAATTAATGACTCTCGTTGCCATTTTTCATGTTTTCATAGCCATTGCTTTGATTTTCTTGGTTTTAATTCAAGATCCTAAAGGAGGCGGAGCTGCTGGTGTTTTTGGCGGAGGAGGAAGTCAAAATAGTTTCTTTGGAGCCACTGGAGCCGGCAACTTTTTAACAACTCTCACAAAGTGGCTCGCTGTGATTTTTGCAGTCACAAGTATTGGAATGACCTATATGACCAGTCACACAGGCTCTAGCGTCATGGATCGAATGGTTCCTGAGGCTTCAGCACCTGTAGATAAAAATCCAATGACGGCTCCGGCAGATGAAACTCAAAATACACCAGAAAAAAGCGATTCCAACGAGACAAGCCATCAATGATCCGCTAACATTTAAAGCGTGATACTTGAAAAACCTTTTCTCACATTTATTCTTCCCTGCCTTTTCTTAGCAACAGGGCTTATTATTGCCAGCTTTCAGGTGAGTCCGCAATATCATCAAAAAACTCAAAATGCCCTTTTTAACCCAGTAGGTACAATCATAAGTAATGATGGTCGAGTAGAGCTTAGCCGTTTTCATACCACCTACTCAAGCCGCCTCCCTCAAGGACACCCTTTAGAGATTTCTCTTTACAACTTTGATAAGGTTCAAACTCATTTAGGATCAAAAACAGTCGTTTCCTTTCTTGATGGTTACGAAATCGAGTTTTCACCCAAATCCTTATTTATTGTTGAACAATGGAATCCTCAAGAAAATCAGGGGCCCATCTATATCAATCTCGTCAATGGTGACTACCGAGTTTTAAAAAAAGGTGAGGCGGGAAGCGTCTTTATTGTTAAAAATAGCATGGTCTTTGCCCCCAACCATAAGCCAGAAAAAAAGAGACGCATCCTATTCGTCAATGCTCAAACGGAGTTTACCCATCAAATTCCGTCACCTCCTCAAAGCCAACCAGAACCTTCAATGTCGGCTGCAAACACAGAGTCTTCTCCTTCATCACTCATTCAAACTTTAAGTAATCAATATATCGACGAAACTATTGCCAAAAACCGAGATCAACTAGTGAAGTGTCAAACCCATGCGATTCGTCAAAATAAAAAATCAAAAGGCCAACTTCTTATCGGCATCTCCATTGAGTCCCGAGGAAAAATGAAAGACGTTCAAATTTTAGCTTCAGACATTCAAAATGAGGAATTACTCAGTTGTGTAAAAACTGTTCTTGAACGCACCCATTTTCGCGCTTTTCAAGGAGCAGAAATTATTCGCTCTTACCCTCTTGTTTTTGAATAGTTCCAGGAACTACTTCAAATATGCGGGAGTGGTTTTCGACCAATATCTGTAATGGCTTTAACATCTATCTCTAAAACTCGAGAGTTTGATGCCTGATTCACGTGAGCAATTTGAACTTGGTAAGTTCCATCATGGGTGATTTGAATGGGAAAGTGAACTCTGACCCGTTGTCTCAGGTGGTCACTTTCCATTTTAACTTCTAAATTCTGGCTTAAAAGTGTTTTTTTTGATCCATCTGTGACACTTAACCTCCAAGGTTCCACCAAAACCCCTTGCTCTTCTTCTCGACGGAATACAATTACGGCATGAACAGGTACATTCACTGGAAACTTTGGTGATTGAATCTGCATTTGCTCAATAATTTCAAAAACACTTAAGACTTGAGTGTCTCTATCAATGGACGAACCTTTTGCTAAAATAAAATGTTCCACTTTCATAAATCCCTCTTACCGATAATCATGCAAATAGTCTACATTTTCAGGAACCCAAGGTTCATAGCTTCCTTCAAGCTCAAAAACACGTTCTCCTATTTTGCTTGTAATGGCTTTGGGAGAAGAACTCAGTTCAAAATTTTCATGAATAAATTGTTCTTTCTGTAAAATAGGCAAAATCTCTTGAATTGCTATTTCCCCAAGAGCGGGACGTCTCACAAGGTCATCAAGACTTTTTTCAAACTCTTCGCGAGTAAAACCATAGTTGGACATCATGTCTTGAGCCACTCGCAGAACTTGCTCTGCCTTCAACCGCCCATCTTGAAAAAGGTCCAATGCTGTTTGAAAAGTATTATATGTCGGTAAAGTTCGACGTCCAAACTTTGCATAATACTCTGTATCAGTATCTGCCGCTAAGTTGATATAAATTTTTTCTACGGGATCATTATTTGGAATTTCATTTTGCAAACGCAAAATTGTTTCCATCTGATTTCCGACAACTCTAAAGCTTTTAAGAACTAACCGAAGATCTCTTTCTGACATCCGACGAGCACAAATATCAGAGTAGAGGGAATAAATCACCGCATCGGCCTCACTATCATCACCCCATAAAATTTGTCGAACATCCTCACGCAAATGAAGGCGCAATTGTAAAAGGGC
>JAGRAB010000264.1 GCA_020435085.1 Bdellovibrionales bacterium
TCAAAATAATAGTGATGATGTTACGACAGTTGAAATCAAGGCTCTAGCATTATTGTTGGCTGCTTGTGAAAAATCTGTGATATAACCATGATTTTGTACTCGCAAGAGAATATTTCCTTGATTATCTTCGAATGTGATATGTGAGTCTTCAGGGGCATAAAGATAGTCAGAGGCTCGGCTTAAATAAAGAGGATCAAAAAGGTCTGAGAACTGGCTGATAGTGACTTTAAATTCATTTTCATTTTTTTGCCCAGGCAGGATAGGAAGAGATTGAGGTGTTTCACTAGGGGAACCATTACTGATGATGGGCCAGTCATTATTCCAATAAATACGATCAAGCATGGCTTTGCGACCAATGGTTGCTGTATTTGGATCTGCGCGATCATAGGCGTGATAGACAAAGTAATCTTTACCAAGAACACGAACGACTGTTCCGTGTCCAGGAGCATAAAATTGTCCATTGCTGGTTCCAGAAAGAATAAGCCGATCTCCAGTATACGGGCCAAAAAGGTTATCGGCACGAGCCACATACATACGATAAGAGCGAGTGTAATCTCCATAACTATAAAAAAGATAGTAGTATTGGCCGCGCTTAATAAGGTCTTGGCCTTCAATTAGGTTAGCCATTTTTGAACCACCTGTTTTTATCAAGATAGGTGATGACCCTGGGGCTAAGGCTTGTCCTCCGGGCCCGAGTTCTTGAATTTTAATTTGAGTATTTTGACGTCTTGAGTTTCCATCGACTTTGTAAACCAAATAAGGTTTTCCATTGGAAGGCTCTACAAAAAATGAAGGATCAATAACACCAAGGGGGTCTTGTTCGGTCACCGGGGCATTTCTCATAATAAAATCGCTATTAATGTCGTTGGACCATGAAACGGCAATGGCTCCATTGCCTCGAGAATTATTTTGGACAAAGTATCCTAAATAAGTATTTCCTATTCTTGTCAAATGAGGAGCCCAGTTTCTTCCTGGATAAGCCCAAGTAGCAGGAGCAGCAGGTAAAAGGTAACCATTGGTTTGCTTCCAGTTAACAAGATTGTTTGATGATTTTATTCGAAATCGTCCACCTGTGCAGGCCATATAAAACTTCTGAGTGGCAGAGTCATAAAAAGCCCCAGGGTCAGCACATCCATAAGGAGTAATAGGGTTTGTATATGTTTGTGAGAAAGCAGAAACAGACCCGAATAAGCTCATCAGAAAGAGAAGTCTCAAAGAAGCCACTGTTGTTTGAAAGAACATATTTCATTTCCTTTATAAAAGAATAATTAGATTTTATGTGGGAATACGCTTCTGCTGTTTACAGATCTAATAAGCAAAGGCTTTGCCAAAAGGAAGTGGGTTTTAAGGTAAGTAGGCAAGGTTTAATACAAAAGCTTTAGGCTTGTGCTAATAAATTTGACATGGCTTGAGGGTGGTGTGTCTCAAATTGATACAAGTTATTGAGATTGGTCGCTATTACAAGACTCTTCTTTAGTTAAAATGTGTGTCGATTTATTAGACAATTTTGGGAAATATGGACATAACTTATAAGTGTTTCTAGCGGGTTAGCAGGGGTTAAGCTGGATCTCTTGTTTGCATTATAAGTACTTAAGGGGGAGCTATGATTTTATTTAGTATATTTGAACGACAATTTATTATTAAGTTCCTTTTATGCTCACTTTTTTTCTTTTCGTTTTCCAAATCATATGGGCAGGTTTTGGCCTCTCCTTCTCGGGATTTCAGTTTTTTAGGTTTTGGAGATACCCAATTTTCTCATCAATCAAATGGTTGTATTAATGGCAAATTATATGCAACTCAAACAGTAGATACCTTATTCGCATTTAACACTTTTTTAAAAACCCAAAGGCTTCATGGCCAATGACTTTAGTGTCAAATAAAAACTTTTTAAGTGCTGGAGCCGAGTTCGATAAACCAAAGTTCTTAGTATTGGCTGGAGATATCACAGAGAGTGCCGATAGTAATGGGTGTGATGAGTGGAGTCAGTTTGAGTATCACTTTCCAGCAGGGGGCATTCCAGGTTACTTAGATAGATTAAGTTATCCCACGACAGAAACAACGGGGAATCATGATTTTCCTTTTATGCCAACTCTTAAACAGGCAAGAGATATCAAAGAACGCAAAAAAATATCAACAAGAATTCAATTAAGGCATAGAGACAGAGAGCTAGGTTTAGATAATGCCCATGGAAATAGGGTAAACTTAATAGCTCAAACAAGTGATCGTGGAGCCTATACTTGGGAGTTCCAAGGGATTCATTTTTTTAATTTGAATACAAAACCAAGTGGTGGAGGTCATGATGTTAATGGCCAAGATCTCACTTGTGGGAAACGCACTAATAAAGCTCATATTACGAGTGACGGTTCGGCTCCAAGTCCGTCAAATCTTATAAGAGACGATGATTGTTGGGAGTATGTGATCAGAAAGAAAAAGTACCGAGTTGTGGACCCTCAAAAAGCTCTCACTTTTTTAGAAAATAAAGGGATAGAAAACTCTCAAATTGTGGTGACGACCCATTATGGTCCGATGAGTCAGTCGAGAATTGCAAATGATGAATTAAGAAACTTTTGTACCATTTTGAAAAAGAAAAGAATTCGAGTGATTGCTTGGCTTGTTGGTCATACCCACCGTTCTGATTACTATGAGTGGCAATGTGGTGGGTATAATGTTCCTGTTTTTAATGTGGGGTCGGGTTTTCAACTTGCGACGAACAAAGATCAAATTCATTTCTCAACATTCCGGGTGACTGATAATTGGCTTGAAGCTTTAGATATCAGCTTTGATCCTACATCTAACGTTTTCCATGTTCCAGGAGTACAGGCAAATAATGCTATAAACTGTACAAATGCGAAAGGAAATTTGAGGTATCCTAATAAAAGAAATATTGCAGTACCGTATAATATAATTAAAAATGGGATTTACGATTCTTTTGATCATGCGGGAAATCCTGGCGTTGCTCAATGGTGTAATCCCGATGGAAAATGGGGTGGGTGGCAAGTGCGGGTGCCAATTTGTCCACCAGGTATTTCTCCTTACCTTGGCGCGAGCGGGCTTAATATTAATCCAGCTTGTTTATAAAAATTTGTTCTTATGCTTAAGGGCTTTTTGGTGGCCCGAGGGAGACTCGAACTCCCACACCCGTGAAGGCGGTGGATTTTGAATCCACTGCGTCTACC
>JAGRAB010000265.1 GCA_020435085.1 Bdellovibrionales bacterium
AGATCCATAAAAACTTTTTCATAAAAACCTCCAGAAAAAATCATTCCAAACAGAATAGTACGATTAAAAATTATACTCAAACGACTTCTATACTCAAACTCTGGGGTTTCAAAAGATGCTTTGCTCTACCCAAAATTCACCTTTAAAAGTTGTTTGAGTATAAAGTGTAGAGGGAGTCGATAATGATGCTTTTTTTTTCTAAGTTATGCCATAATGACTCCTATGCAAAATATTATTGAATTTATCGCAGATCACAGTAGCTACGCTCCCTGGATGGCATTTGGAATGATCATCCTAGCGGGATTTAACATTCCCCTAAGTATTGATGTTATCATGATTGTTAGCGCTGTCTTAGCCGCAACAACGATTCCAGAGCATACATACTCTCTTTACTTCAGCATTCTAGTTGGAGCTTACTTTTCAGCTTGGATTGCTTACGGAGTCGGGAGAACTATTGGCAGAAAGCTTCTGAAACTTCGGTGGTTCTCTAAAATTTTGCACGAAGAACGCCTGACAAAAGTGGGCGCCTTTTATGATAAACATGGATTTTTAACTTTGCTTTTAGGCCGCTTCATCCCTTTTGGGGTTCGCAATTGCATTTTTATGACTGCAGGAATGAGTCACTCCCATTTTGGGAAGTTCGCCATGCGTGATATGATTGCCTGCTTTGTATGGTCAACTACGTGCTATGCAGCTTTTTACAACCTAGGACTCAACTACCACATCCTGATCGAACGGGTCAAAATTATAAATATTATCATATTTTTAGCTTTCAGTGTGACGGTAATTGCTCTAGTTTGGTATAAAAAACGAAAGAAGAAACAGGCATTGTGAGGATCCCAAAAGAGGTCGCTTTTAAAGGTTTATGCTGAACCCACCAAATAGTCTTTCATTTCTGCGCGCTCCATTAGCGCTTCTTTTTATCATTGATAACACAATGATGCGTGTAGCAATCATTCTACTTGCAATGCTCACGGACTGTATTGATGGCTATTTAGCACGGCGGTACCGCTACACATCGCGCTTTGGTGCTGTTTTAGACCCCATCATGGACAAATTTTTTGTCTACGTCGCCCTGTCTGTCCTGGTTTTTGAAAGCCAGATGGAACTTTGGCAAGCAGGAACAATGCTTACACGCGACTGTTTCCTGTTTATTTTTATGCTTTACCTGGGAATTTCTGGAAATTGGAAAACCTTCCAACTCCGCTCTATTCGCTGGGGGAAAGTTACAACAGCCTCCCAGTTTTGCATCTTGATCGCGATTGTCTTAAAATTCCCCATTCCAGACTTTCTCTACTTGTTCTTCATCTTATTTGGATTCCTTGCATTCATTGAGCTCATCCAATTTTCACGACGCACTGTACGATAATTCAAAAATTCACTATATTTTTTTTCAAATTACCTGAGATTTAGAGTTATTTCACTCATTCTCAGGGATTTTTCTTAGTCTTTTTGTCTTGAAAAGGATCGCTTGGCCTTAGCTTCGCCAAAAATGCTGAGAATTTAAAAGAACCCTCTCTTGAAAAGATGTAAAATATACTCGTGACAATTGAAACTTAGAGAATTTGACAAAGAGGCTCCTCAACATTTTCATTCGGAACGAGTATATACTCAGAACTCAGGTTATTTGAAAATTTGTGATTTATGGATCCAATTCCCGGACTAAGTTCGCTTTTAATTCCTGTCGAACCGACTTTTAAAGGGATCAT
>JAGRAB010000266.1 GCA_020435085.1 Bdellovibrionales bacterium
CGTCCGATCAACAAAAATTCGTAATTAATCAAGATAGTTAGAGGACGGAGAAGTAAAAGCTTTCGCAATTCAGTGGGGCAGTTTTAGATCATTTGTCAGGACGCAAATGCCGCATGGCATTACAGATCAATTTGATCCCAGGTCTCTCGGGTCACAGGGCGAATATTATTAGGCACATCAATACTTTTCGGTAACCAAGCCAAGGGTGTTACGTCTTTCCCATAAAGAGCTTTATAAACACCATAATTACGTGTCACTTTCTTTACATAATTACGGGTTTCAACAAATGGAATATGTTCAATAAACTCATCCATATCAAGATGTCCAAATGTACTCAGCCAACTTTCCACTCGGTGAGGACCAGCATTATAAGCGGCAGCCATCAATGGAAGTTGTCCTTTAAATTTTTTTGCCAACCGTTGCAAGTAACGTGTTCCCAATCGAATGTTCACTGCTGGTTGAGTTAAAGTATCAGGGTTAAAAGAAGAGTCCCCCAGAAGACGAGAGACTTGCATTGCTGTATGTGGCATGAGTTGCATTAAACCGCGCGCACCCACTGGTGAAGAAATATCTTGTTTATAGCGGCTTTCTGCTCGCATGAGCTCCCAAATAAACTCTTTTTCAATTCCAAACTGATTGGCAAAGTGGGTGACTTCATTGGCAAATGCCAGCGGATAAGCACTCTTCCAAAGAATTTCTTCTCTATCAAGTCCTCCTCGATGCCGCTCTTTTGCAAAATAAATTTCTGCAATATAAGAAGAGCGATTAAATGAAGCGATCGACTCATAAGCCTTAATGAGCTTAAGGCGATGGTCTTTTTGGCGGGTTCGCTTTTCAATTTCATAAAGTTCATTTTTTGCCCACATGTAAAGCCCAACATCAATAAGTCCCATGGCACGATCAAGACTCTCTTGAAACTTAACGGATCGAAATAATCGATCATCATCCACTTCTTGTGCCTCATTGTCTCCAATAGGAACTTCATTCGCAGAAATATCTTCTGCTCCTTCTTGAGCATCTTGATTCATTAATGTTTCTTCTGACTCTGCATCAGCTGCGGCCATCTCTCCTGGAGATCCATTTTCTTCTTCGGGTGCATTTTCTAACTCTGCAGATGCCAGCCCACGAATAGTATTCTCGTTCGGAGCTGGAATACTGAGCAATCGAGATCGCGCCGCTTGTGCATAGTAATCCAGTGGTGATTTTTTTATGATATTTTCAAAAAAATCACGGGCCTCATTAAAAGATTTTTTACGTAAATGAGCCATGCCTAACCAAAATTGTATTTTTTCAAGGGGATATTTTCGCCAACGGCGATAATGACGTCGTGCTTGCCGGTGAATATCTTTTAAGTCAACAATGGCACCATCATAATCACCTTTTAAATATTTCAACCATGCCATATGCCAACTGGCATCTCTTGTTAGCCCTGACGATGGATAAAGCTCTTTAAACTGTTCGAATTTTCTATACGCACCATCATAGTCTTGAAACTGATATGAAAGAAAAGCGGCTCGAAAAAGCGCGTCTTTTCCTTTAGAACTTCTTCTTGATTGCAGCTCAAATCCTCTATAATAAGCTCCCACGGCTGTTCGAAACTCTCCTATTTTTGCAGCTGCGTTTCCAATGAGCATGAGATAATTAAAATCATTTTTCTTTTTTGCGTAATATGG
>JAGRAB010000267.1 GCA_020435085.1 Bdellovibrionales bacterium
TGGGCCAAAGAGTATCCGCTTAAGAGTATTGAAGATGGTCTCTCTGAAGATGATTGGCAAGGGTGGAAATCCATTACAGACCGGTTGGGTAAAAAAATACAATTGGTTGGAGATGATTTATTTGTTACAAACCCAAAACGTCTTCAAGATGGTATTAATAAGGGCGTGGCCAACGCGCTTCTGGTTAAGGTTAATCAAATTGGTTCACTGCTTGAAACAAGACAAGCTGTACAGTTAGCTCAAAGTCATAGTTATAAGACGGTCATGTCACATCGAAGTGGTGAAACAGAAGATGTGACTATTGCGGACCTAGCCGTGGGGCTTAACTGTGAGCAAATCAAAACAGGAAGTTTGTGCCGAGGCGAGCGAACTGCAAAGTACAATCAACTTCTCAGAATTGAAGAGGCTTTAGGAAGTCGAGCCCAGTATTGGGGTACATCGGCTCTGCTCTAATCATAGGCCTATTTATCCCAAGGTCTAAGTCTACGCTCCCTCTTTGGCGAATTGGCGTCTTTAACGATATCATAACAATTGATATGAAAAACTTTTTTTTTTTTTTATGTACCTTCATTGAAAGCATTCTCAATCATCCCATTAAAGTGATTTGGCTGTGTTTACTGTTTGCGTTTATTAATCTTATTGCAGATGGAACATTGATTCAGCTATGGAGTTTGAATCGAAACTTAGAGCGTCTTCAAACAGAAACTCAAAAAGTAAAGCAGCAATTGGTAGAAGTGCGCGGAGATATTCAAAAAGCTTCTGACCCAGATTTTCTTGAGCAACAGGCAAGGGAGCGTTTTGACCTTGTAAATGAAGGCGATCTTGTCTTTGTCTTTAGTGAAAACTAAATGAATACCCGTTGCTATTTATATAACTTCCCCTTATAACTGGACTGGTTTTTAGTCCTGATTTTCATGTACGTTTTTTCATTAATAATCCCAACATTGTCTTAACGCTAAGGTTACTTGACCATGGAGAAATTCCATCAGTAGCCTATTTGTAAAAGAGACAGGGGTCTCTTTTATGCAACCAAGGGAGGTTGAATGACTATAGGCACAGTGAAGTGGTACGACGAATTGCAAGGGTATGGCTATATATTGCAGATGGACGGGCAAGAAATATATTTTCATTACACAGCCATTGCAGAATCGCAAAAATCTTTTGCCGTTGGCTCAACTGTGACGTATGACCTCATCGAAACACGATTGGGGCTGGAAGCCTCTAATGTAAGCAGCGCCGCATAAGGCTCGCGTAGGACAAATATGAATCTCACACATCGGGATTTTAAAAAAATAAGACTTCGATTGGGATGGACAATAGCAGAGATGGCTCGGCGTATGGGTTGTCATCAGGAATTGGTCATTCAATGGGAGTCAAATCAACAAACTCCCGATGTAGAGATGATTCAACAATATGAAACCATTCAGTTCTACTTAGAAGAGCAATCGGAGTTTGTCAGACACCAGCCGGTTGCTGAATCGATGCTTAAAGGTGAACATCTCCAACAAGTCTCTCTTGAAGATGTTCTGGCCTGGGAAGAAGAGTCTGAATCTGAAGAAGATACAGCCGAAAAACAATAACACATATTTTGTAAGCTCGTGTCTTTGATTATTTAGGCATTTTTAAAGTTTCTGCTAGCGTGATGCGATTTGTTTTTTTGCAAAAGCAGAAAAGGGCAGGAAGCCTGTCTTTAAAAATGCCTAAATAATCAAAGACACGAGCCATGACAGCTTGATTGTTTTTTGTGTTGCTTTTAGAGTCAGATTTTCTTTTTAACGAAAGTGGACTGATGAAGAAGTTATATGTTGTCGATGTGAGCTCATTTTTCTTTCGAGCCTTTTATGCCATCCCACATTTGACAAGCCCTAAGGGTATGCCAACAAATGCTCTTTATGGCTTTTTATCAATGACCATCAAACTCTTGCGAGAAATAAAACCCGATTATATTGCCTACTGTTTTGATCGAAAAGATGGGTCTTTTCGATTAGACTTGTATGACGCCTATAAGGCCAATCGAGGGGAAATGCCAGAAGACTTAGTTCCTCAAGTTCCTTATGTAAAAGAATTGACAGATCTTCTTGGAATCCCTCGTTTTGAAAAAAAAGGTTATGAGGCTGATGATTTAATTGGAAGCTTAGTGAGAAAAGGGCTTGAAGAACAAATGGAAGTTGTCATTGTGAGTGGGGATAAAGACTTTGCTCAACTGATTGGCCCTCATGTTTCGATGCTCGATACAATGAAGAATATCTCTTACGATGAAAAAACAGCTCTTGAAAAATGGGGTGTGCGTCCCGATCAAATGATTGATTACTTAGCTCTTGTCGGTGATTCCAGTGACAATGTCCCTGGAGTGAAAGGGGTTGGCCCTAAGGGAGCTCAAAAACTCTTGGCAGATTATGGAACTCTTGAAGGAATATATGAAAATATTGAAAACATCTCAGCGAAGGGAACAAAGGCAAAATTAAAAGAGTCACAAGATATGGCCTATTTGTCGAAAGAATTAGTGACTATTGTGACTGATGTAGAGCTTATTTCAGGAATTGAAGATTTAAAGCTCAAAGAGATTCAAAGAGAAAAACTGCACCAAATCCTTGAGGAGTTAGGCTTTAAGTCCTTTGAAAGAACTTTACTGGGTGTTGGTAGTGAGACAAAATCAAAAGACCTTAAAACAGCAACAGAAGAATCAAAAACCATTGGACGAAAAAAATCAACCAATGCAGAAAGTGCCACTGGCCTTATCGCAGAGACGGATGTTCAAGAAAAAAGCCTTTCTTTGGAGGAACTTCATCAACGAGTGAGTCCTTATTCTGAAATATGGGGATTTTTAACTGAGAGAGGTTTTTTCCTCGGGTATGGCAACGATGTTTTAAAAATAGAAGCTGAGCCAGAAGATATTGGCCAGGTTTTAAGTCGAAAAATCCTTCAATGGAAAGGCTTTGATGTTAAAGAAACTTGGAAGTATTTAAAAATCCATGACCAACATTGTGGTTGGGATTCGATGCTTGCAGCCTATGTGGTGAGAGCTGGAAATATTTCTGAAGTAGAAAGCCTCTTTGAACAGTATTTGGGAAGAAAACTTCCTGAACTTCCTTCGCTTCAACAAATTTATGCCATTCATCGTGAGCTTGAACAGGCATTAAAAGAAAAGCTTGAAGGAGTCAGTGGTATTGATGTTTTTCAAAAATTTGAGTTGCCAACAGTTCCCGTTTTATGTGCTCTGGAACAAAAGGGCATTATTGTAGATGCTAAAGAGTTAGAGAGGCAAAGTCGGTCATTAGGGGAAGATCTCGAGAACTTGCAAAAAAAGATTTATCACTCCGCAGGACAAGAATTTAATATTGGTAGTCCAAAGCAACTTTCAAAAATTTTATTTGAAGATTTAAAGCTACCTCCAGGAAAAAAAACCAAGACAGGATTCTCGACAAATAATGATGTTTTAGAAAAATTAAAATCAGAACACGAAATTATTCCTTTGATTATCGATTATCGAGAGCTTTCTAAATTAAAATCAACCTATGTGGATGCATTGC
>JAGRAB010000268.1 GCA_020435085.1 Bdellovibrionales bacterium
GGGACGTGTTTCTTGCTCTACATTTTCTTCTGCTGGCTCTCGCACTTGTTTTTCTTCTTTACTTTCAGTTGGGGTGTCTACTTTCTCAGACATGGATTCCTCTTGGTTTATTAGATTTGGAATTAAGTTTTGTGATTCGTTTTAATTTGTTCTAACGCCAGTTAGAACATTCTCCATTTTGAGATTTTTTATTTACGGATTTTTAAAAGGTTGCTTATCAATTATTAGAAGCCATTACGACTTGTCAACGACGTAGTCCCTATTTAACAACACATTGCATTAATATTGCCCTGTTTTTATCTTTTGCACAACCTCAAAATAATTTTATGAAACATTCTCAAACTGAGACACTTTTTGTCACTTTCACATTTATTGCATCAATTTCTTCAAAGTTGCCAACTTTTTAGACTCTAATAACTTTAAACCCCATGAAGCACTCAACTTTTTTAAAAAGACTCCGATAAAATAACTGGTGTGGGAGGATTTTTATGGATCGTGAACAGCATCAATCCCCAGCTCCAAGATTGCCTTTAGAAATGAACATCGAGTTTAGAAGAAGTTATGCGCGGCAATCGGATACTGGGAAACTAAAAAATATTAGCTTAACAGGAGCCTTTCTTGAAACAGAACATACTCCTGAGCTTTACCCTGAAGATAAAGTCATTTTGACTTTTGAAGTCAGCGGTCGAAAGCGAAAAATGAACGCAAGAATCATCTGGAAAAATGGCAAGGGTTGTGGCGTCTCTTTTATACCTTTTAATAACAGAGATGTACAGATTGTCGATGATCTTATGTATTTTGCCGAAAATAAGCGAAAAACCACTCGCTCTGTTTTGGATGATATTTTCAGAAAAGTTGGTTAGTCTCTTTAATTCTAAGACATTTGTTATCTTAATTAAGTCTCTCGGCCTGGATGGCCGAGAGAAGATATTTCTCATGGACGGACAAGCTTATTCAATCTGAGTTTGTGTTGCTGTATTAAAATCAATTTGTCGTCGCGACTTTTTCTTTCGAATAATGATAAATAAAATCAATGCTGTAAACACAAGTGCTGCACCAATTGCTATCATCATAATTTGTTCTTGCTGCTCTGGAGTTGTTCCTCCAAGTGCTGAATTTACTTTAGGTTGCATGCGGTTTTTTGCAATCGCTGGCGGAGGAGGTGGCGGCGGTGGTACATCAACAGACCCCGCTGCTGCTGGAGGCTCTGGTGGCGGTGGTGGCTCATCCATTGAACCCATCGCTGGCGGCGGCGGTGGTGTTTGTGCCATGTCTTGTGTTGGCGGAGCTGGTGGGGGTGGAACATCATTTCCACCCATTGCTGGAGGCGGTGGTGGTTCACTTTCTGCCATGTCTGGCATATCTGGAGCTGACTCTTCTTCTACTTGGTTGTTACCCATTGGAGGCTCTGCCGCCGCTTGAGTACTACTCACTCCGCTCACTTCAGAATTCGCCCAATACATGAGTTGTGTCCCTGAAACCAACTCTCCTTTCGACTCTACAGATGGATTTGTTGCCCAAACCTCTTTCCAACTATTTGAATCTCCCAAAAGTTTTTTAGAGACACTCCGAATATTATCACCATCTTGAGCAATATATGTTTCTGGTGCTAAGCCCATATCCTCATAAAATGTTTTCAACATTGTGTTGTCTTCTGGGCGGTTGGGAGAATTGTAATACACTTTTTCGCCAACATCGAGTGTGCTCGTGCGGTAGGATGGATTAGCTTTAAGCAATTCTTCTGCTTTATCCATTCCATATATCTTTTGACTGATGCTCGATATCGTATCGCCGGGACGTGCAAGATAAACAGCGTTCAGCAAAACTCCATTTTTTGTAAATGGTTGATCGGCGATTTTTTTAATTGGAACCCATGTTCTTTCTGGAGTCTCTTGAAAGCTTTCTTCACCAGTCATTCCCATGCTATCTTCCATTGGAGCCGAGTCTTCAAAGGCTGGTTCTGACGGAGTTTCATCCATCCCTGCACTCATGCTGTCACTCATGTCTGATGGTTCAGCAAAAGTATCTGTGTTATCTAAAGGTTCGGTTGCAAGAGGCTCTGATGAAATTTCATTATCATCAAAAGATGAAAAGTCGTCACCACCAGTTCCACCTTCGTCTAAAGCAAGATCACCATCCGCAAACGGATCTGCTTCTCCGGTACCGTCTGCAGTGCCTCCACCCTCATCAAAAGAAAAATCATCTGATGGTGCTAAGTCATTGGTTCCAAGATCACCTGCGACATCGCCACTGTCGCCACTTCCAAAATCACTTTCGAAAGGATCGGCCCCCTCCGTCGCAGGAGCTTCGGCAGCACTATCAATGCCTTCCACCATTTCAACATCGGCTGAAGAGTTTTCTTCTTCTTTTCCCCCCGATGTACAACCCACGTTGCTCGTGATTAGTCCAACTATAGCCAAAAGTATTATAAGGTGTTTAAGCATAATGCTTTCCCTTGTTAAGAATCCATTCAAAACTCATCCAACACTCTACAATTACAGCATAAATAGAAATATCTGAAAACACTATTTCCTAAGGCCAGCCTAAAGTCACACAGAAGGAACTAGACTTTTGTCTAGCAATTTTTACTGTACCCACTCAAAGGCATCACCAATTTGTATTTTATTGTGCTTAAACCAGCCTTTTTTCATTTCTAAAGCATATTTTGCTGGCTCGAGGCTTGAGTATCTTTTTAAATTTTGATCGAGCATCATCACAGACTCTGGTGGGTCCATATCTTCAATGTGAACGAGTTTTTTCTTTTTATCAAAAAATGCCACACTTAAAGATATTTTCGTATTCTTCATCCAAAAAGTGAGAATGTTGTCTTGATCAAAAACAAAGAGCATTCCCTGATTCTCCTTCAGGGACTCTCTATACATGAGGCCACGCTCTCGTTGTTTTGGCGTTTTAGCCACCTCAACTGTAATAACTTTGCTTTTGAGTTTAATTTTTTTTAATGGAAACGTCACGCTTTCAACCGCACTGGCGGTTGGCCCCCATGTCGCAAATATTAAAATAGATAAAATAATTTTAAATTTTGTCATGCATAAGTGCCAATCCATAGCGAACACCCTTTGTTGAAACCGTGATCTCTTTTTTTCCAAAAAAATCCATTGCTTCTTCTAAAATACTCAAACCCGCCACAATGACATCGGCTCTTTTGGGCTGCATTCCTCGAAGGGCTTGTCGTTGTTCTACAGATAAACTTGCAAGTCGCTGCCTCCAACTTTTTATTTTTTCAAGCGTTACAATATACCCATAAACTTTTCCTTCATCATAATCGGTTTCTTGATCAAACATCCCCAG
>JAGRAB010000269.1 GCA_020435085.1 Bdellovibrionales bacterium
CGCATCTGCTCGATGTGTTCGTTTATAGATGCGTCTTTTTCGATGAAAGTATCTGACGAGGGAACATAGGCTTCTGGTTGATAGTAGTCGTAGTAACTTACAAAATACTCCACCGCATTACTTGGAAAAAGCTGTTTAAACTCGCTAAACAGTTGGGCTGCAAGAGTTTTATTGGGAGCCAAAATCAGTGATGGGAGATTTAACTGTTGAATGACCTGCGCCATAGTGAAGGTTTTTCCCGAGCCCGTCACACCTAAAAGCGTTTGATGGTGAATTCCGTTTTCAATATGCTCACAAAGATCTGCAATCGCTTTGGGCTGATCTCCTGCCGGCTGAAACTCAGAGGCCATTCGAAATTGCGAATGGAGCTCAAGCTTTTTCTTCACTTTTCTACTTCCCAGGTTGTTCCTGACAATCCATCTTGAATAAGAACACCCATATCTTTTAATTGATCTCGAATTTTATCAGACGTCGAAAAATCTTTATTGGCTCGAGCAACACTTCTCTCTTCAACCAACTTATCAATAGCATCCCTGCTTAAACCTTTTGCATCTAAAATACGATCATCCAAACCTCGTAAATACTCGGCTGGGTTCAATTGAAACATCGCCAAAAGAGAACCTTTGTTTTTTACCCAATGAAAAAAGACTTCTGCCACAGCTTTTTTATCTGGCGTCATCTTTCCTGGAGTTCTCGCGTAATTATTATAAGCTCTGACAACTTCAAAAATTCTTGCTAAAACTTGAGGTGTATTAAAGTCATCGTCCATATCTTTTTCAATATTTTCATCGGCTTCAGTGATAAGGGTTTGAAATTTTTCAGGAACAGGAACTAGCTCCAAATTGAGGTGTATCAAACTTTCGGCATGAGCCATGGCCGAATAAACTCTTGCAAGACCTTTGATCGCCAATTCCACCTGAGCCTCTGAAAAATCAATGGTGGATCGATAATGTGCTTGCAGCATCATATACTTTAAAATTTCTCCATCATATTTTTCGAGAAAAGATCTACCCGTAAGGACATTCCCCAGCGACTTGGACATTTTCTGATTGCCAAATTCAAGCATGTTATTATGCATCCAGTATTTGACAAAAGGCTTACCTGTGAGGGCTTCTGTCTGCGCAATTTCATTTTCATGATGGGGAAAAATCAAATCCATTCCTCCGCCATGAATATCAATACTCTCCCCAAGAATGGCACGATTCATTGCGGAACATTCAATATGCCAGCCAGGCCGCCCCTGCCCCCAAGGAGAGGCCCAACTCACTTCATCCTCTTTTGCCGACTTCCAAAGTGCAAAATCAGCTGGGTGTTTTTTTCGATTGTCCACATCGATTCGAAAACCGGATTCCATATCTTCAATTTTTTTATTACTGAGTTTTCCATAATCTTTAAATGATTGAACATCAAAATAGACATCACCATCAACCACGTAAGCTTTTTTCTTTTCAACAAGACCTGCAACAAAACCGATAATATCATCCATATACTCAGTCACTCGTGGGTTTTTTGTGTGCGGCCGCAGTTGCATCAACTCATAATCTTTTTGAAACTCTTTAATATACTTTTCACTAATTTCAGACGATGTCACACCCTCTGCTTTTGCGCGATTGATAATTTTATCGTCGACATCGGTATAGTTATAAATGTAGCTCACTTTAAACCCACGCTTTTCTAACCAGTTGCGAACGACATTAAAAAAAATAGCTCCCCGATAATTTCCTATATGAAGAAAGTCATAAACTGTAGGACCACAACAATACATTCGAACCTTACCAGCTTCGATAGGAACAAAATCTTCTTTTTTTCCTGACTGAGTATTATAAATTCTGACCGACATTTCTTCTCCTTTTTAAGGAATGGCCTGTATGGCTTTTTTGGCTCTTTCAATAAGAGTCTGTTTTGATAACAGAGGCACTAATATTTTGAGCTCTGCCCCGTGAGGTTTGCCGATAATGGCCACACGAATGGGCATAAATAAATGCTTTCCTTTAACACCACACTCATCTTTCACTTGGTTTTGGGCCTGATTAAAATCCTCTTCAGACAAATGATTCGCGGATGTGGTCTCTAAAATATCTATCCACTTTTGAATCACTTGAGGTGTTGACTCCCAACTCAGAGCTTCTTTCGCCTCATCATGAATTTGAAAAGACACATTATCCAGTGGTCGAAACAACTCCACCGCATCAGCCAATGTTTCCATGTAAGATTTAAAAGTCGATAATGCCTGATCTTGCCAAGCTTCATTGTCAGGAAGTTCTAGACCCGCCGCTTTCAAGTAAGGTTGGACTCTTGACCAAAGCTCTTTGTGATCTAAAGCGCGCAAATGCACAGAATTCATCCATTGCAATTTTTTTTCATCAAAAACAGCCGATGACGGATTCAAGCGATCGGGAGAAAAGCTTTCAATCAATTGCTCCATACTTAAAATTTCTCGGTCCTCAGGATCACTCCACCCAAGAAGAGCAATAAAGTTATTTAAAGCTTCAGGTAAAAACCCTTTTTGATGATATTCATAACAACTCGTGGCTCCATGCCGTTTTGAAAGCTTTTGCTTATCTTCTCCTAAAATAATTGAGAGGTGACCATATTTGGGGAACGGCAGGCCTAAGGCTTCCAAAATCATCAACTGCCGTAACGTATTATTCAAATGCTCTTCTGCTCGAAAGACATGCGTGATATGCATTAAAGCATCATCAATGGCACAACTAAAAT
>JAGRAB010000270.1 GCA_020435085.1 Bdellovibrionales bacterium
CACCAGATCCGACACCAACACCAGAACCTCGAACTGGGTATCAAGAGTTTGAACAAACAGCAACAGGCAGTCGGTTAGATATTTTATTTGTCGTCGATAATTCGGATTCCATGTATTACGACCATAAAAAACATCGAGTCGCAAATATGTTTCGAGGATTTATCAGCACACTTAAAAATATTGATTTCCAAATTGGAGTCACAACTACAGATGTCAGATATAAACCTCAATCTGGCCAACCTCTTAACTACCCTGGTTGGAATGGAACTCTTGATTTCATCGAAGGAACACAGCAAAAAATGATCACAAATAATACTGAAAATGCTGAGACTCTTCTCCTTCGAACAATTGACAGAGAAGAAGCCGGTCACTGTATTTTAGAAAAACTCACAAAAACTCCATGCCCAACAAATTGGGAGGAACCTATTCACGCTATTAGAAAATTTGTTGAAAAAAGAGAAAAAGAAAACTCTGGTTTTATAAGAGCCGATGCTGATCTTATAACAGTTATTGTTTCTGACGAAGATGAGCTCTCTAATGGAAACCAATATGCAACGAGTCCTTTAAAAACTAAACAATATATTGACGAACAGTTTCAATGGCAAAAACGATTTAATAATTACAGTGTGATTATTATTCCTGGTGACTCCTCATGTATGAAAGAACAGCTCGCGCAATCGGTGTTGGGGTTTGGAGGAGCCCATTGGGGAAGTGTTTTAAGTCATATGGCAAACATTACAATGGGGCACTCTGTAAGCATTTGTAAAAATAATGTTGTGGATGAGCTCAAAATTATTGGCGATCGAGCCCGTAATGGCGTTATGTTTGGAGAAGTCATTCTTGAACACACTCCTGTTCCAAACTCTGTAGAAGTAGAATTTTACCCACAAACCCAAATTGGATGGAGGGTGGAAGAGAGAAAAGTGATTTTCGACCAAAAGCCACCTATTGGAACAAAAATTAAAATAAAATACGTTTATTTTTGATTCTATAAAAATGAGGAAGCTCTTTTAATAAAGAGCCTCCTAATTTTATTGCCATTCCCCTCAAATTTGATACTTTCGAGCCCTCTTTATAAAATTCATAGCAAAATTAAGGGGGTTTGTCTTGAGCCAACATGAAAGTGATATCCACCACAAGCGTCAACCCAAAAAAATTCCTAACCGAGTTGTTAATCGCATTATAACTCCTATTGAGAGTTTCTTCGCCATGGAAACGGCGTCAGGCGTACTTTTAATGATAACTACTATTTTTGCACTCATTTGGGCCAACTCACCTTATTACCACTATTACGAAATGATGGTGGATCTTCCTGTTGGAGTTAAATTAGGAGGTATTGAAATCATTAAGTCGCTTCACCACTGGGTGAATGACGGTATTATGGTGATTTTCTTTTTTGTTGTTGGTTTAGAAATTAAAAGAGAGCTGATTGTCGGCGAACTTTCCTCTCCCAAAAAAGCAGCCCTTCCTATGTTTGCAGCCGTTGGCGGAATGGTTATACCTGCATTGATTTATGCTTCTCTGAATCATGATGGGATTGGTAAAACAGGCTGGGGAATCCCAATGGCAACGGATATTGCCTTTGCTGTAGGTATTCTGACATTAATGAATCGAAAAGTTCCAATGGCATTAAAAGTATTTTTACTTGCACTCGCTATTGTCGATGATTTAGGAGCTGTTCTTGTTATTGCTTTATTTTATACTTCAGAAATTGTAGGAAGTGCTCTTGCTATTGCTGCTGCAGGAATTTTTGCAACTCTTTTTATGAAGTATGCTGGTATTCGAAAATTTCTTATTTATTGGGTTTTAGGAATTATTGTTTGGTTTGCTGTTTTAAAAAGTGGAGTCCATGCCACTGTTGCAGGCGTGATATTAGGGCTTATGACCCCTGTCGCACCTTTTTATAATTTAAAGAGAATTCCAGAAAAATTTCGACAATTAGTGGATCGAATTAACGGCGGCATTGATCAAGCAAATAAGGAATATACAAAATTGGATGATGTTACATTTCACTCGTTAGAAGAATTAGAAGAAGTGGTCATTGAATCTCGATCACCACTTGATCGCCTGATTCACCTCCTTCACCCATGGGTCAGCTATGTCATTATGCCATTGTTTGCACTTTTTAATGCAGGTGTTCATATCAGTGGCGACTTTTCTTTAGATATCTTTTTATCCCAACCCATTGCATTGGGAGTCATTTTTGGCCTTTTTATTGGAAAACCAGTAGGTGTCCTTCTCGCAAGCTGGATTGCCATTAAGTTAAAAATGGCACAATTGCCGACGGGAGTGACCTGGTACCATATGGTGGCTGTAGGCTGCTTAGCAGGGATTGGGTTTACGATGGCCCTATTCGTAGGACACCTTGCCCTTAAAGTCCCTGAGGTCGAAATTTACTCAAAATTGGGTATTTTAGTTGCTTCACTGTTTTCTGGCGTTGTTGGTGTGGTTTTGCTGGCATTCTGTAAGGATGTAAAACAAGTCAGTTAATTTTTGACAGATGCGGTTGTATTCGTTAAAAAATCAGGTTCAAAAACTTTGGTTTTGTGCAGCCGTAGCTCAACTGGATAGAGCATCGCCCTTCTAAGGCGAGGGTTACAGGTTCAAGTCCTGTCGG
>JAGRAB010000271.1 GCA_020435085.1 Bdellovibrionales bacterium
AATCCGCGTGTCGGGGGTTCAAGTCCCTCCCTCGCTACCAAATAACAAAAGACCCGATGGGTCTTTTGTTATTTGGTAGGGATATTGAAAGGACTTGAAGAGAGAATGGCGGGCCGCCAGTGGCGGCTGAGGAGCGTGATGCGACGAAAGCCATTCGATGTGGTCAGGCAGAGAGTGAGCTGGAGGCGAACTCGAGTGCTTGACCAAGTCCCTCCCTCGCTACCAAATAACAAAAGGTATATACCGGACACATAGGTTACAGATTGTTCCGATCACATGGGTAACACTTCTTATATTCCTTGAATACCTTTACAGCCGTTAAACTTTGCAAAAGATTTTAGTTTTGAGGCAATCTCTTTTTTTATGTCATCACGATCATCATTTTTTTCGTAACTGATAGAGTGGATGATCAACTTTTGATTTTGGCGGTCGGCCTTACAATCAACTCTTGCGATGGGGTGCCTTCCTTTGAAGATAGGAAGGCAAAAGTATCCAAACTTTCTTTTTGAGGCCGGCACGTAGCATTCAATTTGGTAATCAAAATCAAATAGATCATTGAGTTTTTGTCTTTGAATCACAAGATTGTCAAATGGTGACAAAATGTGAATTTTAGAATTTACCTTTGGTAAATTTTCAAGAGCATTTGAAAAGCTCAAATAGGGTTTTGAAGAATTCTCAACTCTGATTTCTTGTAACGTTCCTTCGTAAAGCATTTCTCGTGCTATTTTTTCTAATTTGGATTTTATTTCTTTTTTTCCAAGATAGCCAATTTCGCTAATAGTCGCCAAACCATGGTGTCTCAAAGTTCTTTGAATTAAAAAACGAAGATATTCTTCCTCCGTTGGCATGGAAGTATCAACAGAGTTGGGAATAACATTCTCTGGCAGATCATAAACTTTTTGAAAACCACGGCGTTGGGTAATTTCAAGTTTTCCTTCAAGGAAAAGTCGTTCAAGAGCTTTTTTAGAGGGTTTCCAGTCCCACCATCCTGACTGTCCCTTTTTAGTATTTTCAAAATCTTTAGAGCGGAGTGGTCCTTCGCTTTTGATTCTTTTTAAAATAGCAGCCATTAACTTGGGGTCTCGAGGAAACCATGAGCTTTGTTTTTTTTGGAAGGCATGTTTCATTGGCAGCGTATAACGGTACTCTTTCATGGGAAGGTACGAGGCGGCGTGGCTCCAGTATTCAAATACTTTTCGATTTTTCACCAGGTGGTCAAGATCTGAAGGCTTATACTTTTGATTTCGAGCCCATAAGACATGATGATGGGCTCGTTCAATCACAGAGATTGTGTCAATTTGAATATACCCCAGGTGTTCAATAATTTTTTGTAACTCTAATGCTGGCCCGATAAGTTTTTGACTGGCTAAAGCCAATCGTTGGGCTTCTTGAATTGAGATGTTTTCCATTTTCGGAGACTTTAATTCAAATTGGTTGTCATTGTCATTTCATATGTTGACCTTTATTATTATTAGATTAAAAAAGATGAAATGAAAATTCTTAGTTGGAATGTCAATGGCCTTCGGGCTTGTGAAAAAAAAGGCTTTCTTGATTGGTTTGAAAAAGAACGGGCTGATATTGTTTGTTTGCAAGAAATAAAGGCCCGACCTGAACAGTTAGAAGAAAAGCTGAGGCATCCTTTAAAATATCATTCTATTTGGAATCCAGCAGAAAAACCTGGTTATAGTGGAACAGTTATTTATTCTAAAAAAGAACCCCTTGAGGTGAGGCTGGGTTTGGGGGTTCCTGAGTTTGATCGTGAAGGTCGGGTCATGATTGTTAAGTATCCGACATTCACTTTAGTAAATTCTTATTTCCCCAATAGTCAGAGAGATCATGCGCGTCTGCCTTATAAGCTTAAATTTTGTCGAAGGTTTTTGAAAGTTATTAATGAGCTTAGAGGTCAGGGTGAAAACTTAGTGATGTGTGCAGATTGGAATATTGCCCCTACAGAATTAGATTTAAAAAATCCAAAATCGAATCAAAACAATGCTGGCTTTCTTCCTGAAGAGCGCGCATGGATGGATCAATTGATTGCTGTAGGCTATTTTGATTCGTTCCGTCACTTTCATTCAGAGGGAGGGTGCTATACATGGTGGAGCTATCGCCCTGGAGTGAGAGAAAGAAATATTGGTTGGCGATTGGATTACTTTATGATGAATGAAGAGCATAAGAGCCGACTTAAAAAGAGTTATCATCGATCTCTTGTTTATGGCTCAGATCATTGCCCTGTTGGAATAGAGTTAAAAAAATAGAGATGGGGGCGCGTGTACTCATTTTCCTAGGCAAATGAGTACACGCCCTAGGTAAATCTTTCATGGATTAAATAATCACTTTCGATGGCGCGCCACATCAATTATACTTCAGCACCAATAGCTACTTAAAATATTAAACTTTATTAAATAACTGAATTAACTAAAGATTT
>JAGRAB010000272.1 GCA_020435085.1 Bdellovibrionales bacterium
CCTCGGCCTCCTCTACTGCGCCTTTTTCCCCGCATTTGCTATTCGTATTCTCCTTGGTCCCCATGGTATTATTTGGTTTTATGCACTTCTTATTATTGTCTTTCTCGGAGATACATTTGCTTATTTCTCGGGCTGGCTTTGGGGAAATAAAAAACTTTATCCACAACTTTCTCCCAAAAAAACTTTTGCTGGAGCCCTCGGAGGTGCGGTTGGCTCTGTTGCTTTTGGCAGCCTGTATTTGAAATACTTTTTCCCAGAACTTTTTCTTGGGTCTATTATTATTTTTTGTTTTCTTTGTGCAATGGCCGCACAAAGTGGTGATCTTTTTATTTCTCTCATTAAACGCGTTGCCGACGTAAAAGACACAGGACGTCTTATGCCTGGCCACGGTGGACTTTTAGATAGGCTCGACGGAATCCTTATGACAGCCCCTCTTGTCTATGCATTTTCTGTTTTTAGCGTCTATTTTAACTGACCTTTGACTGGCAGTGATTAAATACGCTTCATATGACTCCGTGTCTTAAATGAATTCTCTTCCTAAAAATACTGGCCGTGACCTCTTTCCCTCATTAGAATAATAAACATGGAAACAATACTCTCATGGTTACAATCGGGATTATCTGGAGTGGGCCCTTTATTTATTTTATTGGGTCTTCTTATTTTTGTTCACGAACTGGGTCACTTTATGGTGGCTAAATTTTTCGGCGTTCGCGTCGAAGTTTTTTCTCTTGGTTTTGGAAAAAAAATTTTCCAAACGCAGCGAGGAGAAACCACTTACTGTATTTCACTGATTCCTCTTGGTGGATATGTGAAAATGTTTGGAGACGACCCAACGAAGTCTGTTGCTTCAGAAGAAAAACCCTATTCTTTTCTCGATAAACCCGTTTCACAAAGAATTGCAATTGTTTTGGCTGGACCTTTGATGAATTTATTTTTTGCAGGTCTTTTGTTTTTTATGATCGCACTGATTGGTCAAGAAGTTCCTGGCTCTGTTGTTGGAGATGTGGCCCCGTCTTCACGGGCTTATGAGGCTGGCTTTCGATCTGGTGATAAAGTTTTAGAAGCTGCTCATGTTCCTATTAAAACCTGGAGAGAGCTCTCTGAGATTATCCAAAATTCTGTTGGAAAAACTTTGGACTTTAAAGTTCAATCAGAAAACTCTGAAGAAGTACGAACGGTTTCAACAAACCCAACTTATGGCCCCTCAGATGATATTCTGACACCTAACGAAAAGGTGGGCACGATTGAAGGCCTTGCTCCGGAATCCCTCTCCTCTTTGATTGGTATTTTCGATCCCCAAGGGCTTGCAGCAACAGCAGGACTTCGCTCATTAGACTTTATTGAAAAAATTGATGGTGCTGATGTTCATGGTTTTCGAAATCTTGAAGGCCTACTTAAAAACGCCCAACTCCGTGATGGCAAAGCTCTTTTAAGTGTCTTTGAATATCATATGGGAGAAGAACCCAAAAGACGTGAGGTTTCTCTCAATTTAGAATCTCTTTCTTCTGACTCTCCAAGTATATTAAATGCCATTGGCGTTGAGTCTGCCGAGCTTTATCTTCTTCGGCTCAAACCCAATGGCCCCGCAATGACGGCAGGGCTTCAGCGCGGTGATAAGGTTATTGCCATTGATGGAACTCCCATTACTGAATGGGAGCAAGTTCTCAATACTATTAAGACTTATGATAAAATAGATACTCCCGTGAACATTGAGGTTCTTCGCAATGGTTTAAAAACATCTGCATCCGTGACACCTGAAATGACGGATCTTATGAATGCTCAGGGCCAGGAGGAGAGTCGGTATACAATTGGAATTTATCCTGGGTTGAGCATGTCATATCCTCCACTTGTCCTTGAGCGTACCAACAATCCATTTCAAGCAGTTTCAATTGGTATTGAAAAATCCTATGAGTGGTCAAAAGTCATTGTTTTAGGATTTGTACGCATGTTTCAAGGCGATGTTTCCCCTAAAAATATTGGGAGTCTCATCACAATTGGAAAATATGCAAGCCACTCCTTTGAGGCTGGCCTTTCTCAGTTTTTAAGAATGATGGCGATTATTTCTATTAATCTTTTTCTGATCAATTTGCTTCCCGTACCTGTGCTTGATGGGGGCCATCTTGTTTTCTTTTCCATTGAAGCCTTAAGGGGAGCCCCTCTTTCCATGAGAAAAATGGAAATCGCTCAACAGTTTGGGCTTGTCATTTTGATTTCCTTAATGGTTTTTGCTTTGTTTAATGATATCAGCAACCTCTTTTCGGCGTGGTAATGTCTCATCAAGCGCAATGGCTTCTCGGCGTAGAGACGAGTACCACACAAGGAAGCCTTGCTTTAGTTAATCAAAAGAATCCCTTAGATATTTTTGAATCTGCCTGGAGTCGTTCGAGTTCTCATAGCGAAGTTATTACTCGTGAGGTCGATCTTTTGTTTCACAAAGCCGGCATTTCCACAAAAGCACTTTCTGGTGTTGTTTGTGGCTGTGGACCCGGAAGTTTTACAGGCATACGAGTTGCATTAAATTTTGCAAAAACCCTTGCCTTTGCTCATCAAATACCAATTTGGACAATTGATACTTTGAGAGAACTTGCTGAAGCTGTTCCTTCGTCGGGTGATATTCTTTGTGCTATTGATGCATTTAGAGATCTTATTTACTGTGCTGCATACAACAGGGGACCTGACAAAAGTCTTGCCGTTGTCAAACCACCCTTTGCAACAACCGTCGAACTTTTGAAAACTGCCATAAGAGGCCCCGTGACCGTTGCTGGAACAGCTTTTGAAACTTTTTGGGATGACTTTCACAGCATTCAAGATCGTATCCAAAAATCTGATGTTTTATATCCAAGTGCAAAGTCACTGTTGCAAATCGTCAACTCGACCTCTGTCGAGACCCCGCCATTTGACTGGAAATCCGCAAAACCTCTTTATATTCGAGCATCTGAGGCCGAAGAGAAAATGAAGAGTGGGGAGTTAACGCCTTTCGAGAAAAAATTTTAGGCAACAAAACGGAAAAATAACTTGAAGCAAAGTGACACAAAACAACCAGAGTACCTCCATATTCGTGGTGAAAAAAAACCACGGGCCCATATCATTGCTGTTGGTGGTGGTAAGGGTGGGGTGGGAAAATCTTTTGTCAGTTCTTCTATGGCCATTTTTCTCTCTCAAATGGGATACAAAACAGTTCTTGCTGATTTAGATTTTGGTGCGGCAAATATTCATACTTATCTTAGCATGGGCGTTCCCTCTGTGGGACTTCATCAGTTTTTTCAAAAACCGCTTATGAAACTTGCAGAAGTTCAAATACCCACAGGTTTTAAAAACCTCTCTTTAATTACATGTGCAAATGACTCTATGGATGTTGACCAGGTTACTGATAAAGACCGAAGCCGCCTCATGTCTTCTCTTTACCAACTAGAGGCTGACTTTATTATTTTGGATCTCAGTGCTGGTGCCACCGCTTCAACATTAGATTTCTTCTTGATGGCCACACAACAAATTGTCGTACTTACGCCAGAGCCTGTGAGCGTTGAAAATGCTTATCGTTTTATAAAGTCTGCTTTTTTTAGAAAAATTAAGCGATATGAGCACCAACTCAACCTTGAAAAAGTTCTTAATGAAATCATGGAGAAAAAAGACGAGTTAAACATTCGCTCCCCTGGTGATTTACTTCACTATTTAAGTAAACATGAACCTGAGCGCGGTGCTCAGCTCTCGGAGCTTATGAATCAGTTTCAAATTAACCTTGTCCTCAACCAAGGCCGCTCACAAAAAGATTTAGAGCTAGCTCCTTCTATTAAAAGCGTCTGCAAAAAGTACTTTGGTATTTCCTGTGAGCTTCTCGGCCAAATTGAGCACGATAATGCGGTATGGCAGTCGTTGCGAAGGAGAAAACATTTACTCGTCGACTGCCCACAAAGTCGCCTTTATACTCAGCTTATGTATATTTCTCGATCTCTAATGAAAGTTAAAAATAAAAAAGCTGTGGTATAAGATCAATTATGACTTCTGCAAGGTTCAATGAACAAACTTATTACGAAATTCTTGAGGTCGAGCCAGGGGCTCCCCAAAATGAAATTCATCTTGCCTATCAACGAGCAAAAAATACTTACTCTCCTGATTCTCCAGCCCTCTTAACAATGTTCTCAGAAGATGAGGCCAAAGCACTTCTCAATCTTATTGAAGAAGCTTTTGAAACTTTAAGTAATCAAGCTCGACGCCGTAAATATGATGCAAGTTTAACATCGCCATCTTCAAATGAGTCTCTTCCTGATTTTGATCCTTCAGACTCCCATCAAAAAAATGATGATGAAAAAATGAATGTCTTAAAAAAAAGAGAAAAGCTGCCTGAGGGATTTGCAAAAACAAAATTCAGTGTTTATGAGGTTGATGAGAATTTTGAGAATGAAATTAAGAATATCGATGTCGTTGACGGGCCTTTACTTCAAAAAATTCGTCTTTATAAACAAATTAATCTTGAGCAAGTCAGTAATGAAACGCGGATTAGTAAGTCTTATTTAAGTGCTCTTGAAAGTAATGATTATGATGGTCTTCCTGCCGGTGTTTTTGTTCGCGGATTTGTTGTACAAGTGGCTCGAGCCCTTGGTCTCGATGAACAAAAGTTCGCCAATCTTTATATGAAAAAATTTAAAGCTGATAACAGTGAGAACTAAAAAAATATTTAAGATTACTGTTGATGACTCTTGTTCATTTCTTCGCCTTGATAAATTTCTTTCAAAAAACAATGAGATTGCATCAAGAAGTCGTGCTGCCCAACTTATTGATGCCGGTTGTGTTTCTATTGATGAAGAACCTCATAAAGTATTAAAAAGTTCGTATAAGGTTTCGCCCGGAGAGATATTTGTTATTGAGCTTCCTGTAGACACAGAAACCTCCTCCCTCGTCCCTCTTGAAGTCGCACTTGATATTATTTATGAAGACGAGGACCTTTTAGTTGTTAATAAACCCGCAGGGATGGTCGTACACCCTGCCGCTGGACATGCCCATGACACTCTGGTGAATGCTCTTATTCACAATGTAAAAAATCTTTCTATGGGTTTTGGAGAAAACCGACCAGGCATTGTTCATCGGTTAGACCGCGATACAAGTGGGCTGCTTGTTGTGGCAAAAAATGATTTTGCCCAAGACTCTCTTGCAAAACAATTTCAAAAAAAAACCGTTCATCGCATATACAAGGCTCTTGTTCATGGGCACCCAAAATCGCCGTCTGGAACTATTCAATCCTACTTGGTCCGCCACCCACAAGATAGAAAACGGTTTGCTTCTGAAAAGTTAAGTGCGTCTTCAATACCTCAGGGAAAGAAAGCCATTACCCATTATAAAGTGTTACAAAACTACTCCTGTGGCCTGTCACTTATTGAATGTCAGTTAGAAACCGGGCGAACTCACCAAATACGAGTTCATATGTCAGAGAGTCAACACCCTATTGTTGCCGACTTTATTTACGGCTCAAAGGGGCGTTTAAAAAATTTAAAATCAGTTCACTTGAGAGCCGCTATTCAACAACTGTCACGAATTGCTTTACACGCAGAACAACTAGG
>JAGRAB010000273.1 GCA_020435085.1 Bdellovibrionales bacterium
GCCTCTCTATTAGAACGCTGAACTATCAGAAAAATTCAAGCAGATTGAGATTTTTCAAAAGCTCCAAGTCTAAGTTCAAACGCAGCGAGAAAGTCACTGACTGTCTGATAGGTCGGATTTTTAAGTTGATTCCATTTTTGCCGACTTCCTCCAGCCATTTCACTGATTTTTGTTGGTCCCCAGGCTTTCACAATGAGCCGAATAGCTTCCAGTAAAAAATCATCATCCTCTTCTTCAACAGCGCAGAGCAAATAAGCTTTAGCAGCTTCAAACTCTTTTAAGTCTTCTATTAAGACATCTTTAAATTTTCTATACTTCATGACCTCTCCTTGTAGTCATCCAAATATTTTTGAGCTTTAGAAATATCAGAATCTTGCGATTTCTTATCTCCAATAAACAACAAAACAATCAACTCATCGTTGTCTAGGGCAAAGTACAATCGGTAACCGGGACCATAGCGAATTTTCAGCTCCCAAATATCACCAGAGATATGGCGGTACCCAGTTCCTTCTTGTCCAAAGTTTCCACGTTCCGCCTTTGAGATTTTGGCTCGGATTTTCGCTTGACCAATCTTATCTTTCATCTTTTTCAGGTAATCGTATACAGGCTCAAGTCCACGTACCGTCTGATAGTAGATGGCTTCACGGGGTTTACTTTCTAAAGACATAATATTCCATTTCTTGATCTTTGTCAAATATAATTGACAAAGAAATAGCTTTAAAAGCTACTTGCGAGTTATAGATCATTGCAAAATTTGATGAAGGGGATTAAGCTGACTCTTCTTTGTAAGGTGAGCTGCAATATAGAATTTTCCATTGATTTTTAAATTTTCCAAGAGTCATTAAGAATAAATCACCGGGGATCATATAATCTTTCATACGATCGGTAAGATGTACTTTATATTCTTTATCTAAATCTATAAGTTCAGAGAAGATAGAGTTACGGCCTATGGTTCCATCATAAACTAACATTTCTGTAAATACTTTGGAGACTCCTTTAGGCAGTTCAGAATCAGTCGAGGACCAGCCAGTTCTTTTGTTATTGATCTCAATGAATTGTTCAAGCTTAAATAACCGAGCATCAAAATTATTAATTTTTATATTCCTTCTTTTTTTCATACCAAACTCCTTTAGGTTTAGAGGTTGGTTGAAGCCTATGCTATTACGGTTCCATATTCGAGGAGGGGAAGCTTTTACCACCGCGATGTTTCTGTTCGGACGATTGCCGAATTTCGGATTTCCAATTTGTTTTAAGATTTGATCAACACACCTAGGATGCCGGTGCAAACGACAATGAGGCCTCCAAGTCGAAAAACAAGATCAGTTTTAAGTTCAGCTATCTCTGTTCTGAACTTAGCAATTTCTGATTTAATCTCAGCTTTGAATTCAGCCATTTCTGATTTAATCTCTAATTTGAACTCAGCCATCTCTGCTCGGAGTTCGGCCATCTCCGATTGAATTCCAGATTTAAATTCAGCCATGTCTGACCTCAAATCAGCCATGGCTGATCTCAAATTAGCTATATCTGATTTTGTTGCCACATTGTCTTGGAAAGAATCCATAACTAACTGAACCTGCGCTTCGGCTTGTTCGCGTGGGAAGCCCACGCTTTCTAAAGACTTAATATACTTCAAAGCATTGAACATTTCTAGTCTCCCTCAATGATTGTATAATTTTGAGAATGTCGTTTATGCAAATGAGGCCAATGCTTATGAGAGAATGAGCTGAGATGTGAACATATGTTATGTCCAATATTCGGAAACTTATTCTAATGGGCCTGTTCTAATCCGTAAAATCTTGCACCCAATAGGTTTGGTAATAACCAATTCCCATGCGAGTGTATTTTGCATTGAGAATATTTTGTCGATGGGGCCCTGAGGCCATCCACATATTGACAACCTCTAAGCCAAGTAGAGGACCAAAAGCAATATTTTCGCCGCCAAAATCAAAAATAACTCC
The DNA here is from genome assembly GCA_020435085.1 of Bdellovibrionales bacterium. Classification (GTDB taxonomy): domain Bacteria; phylum Bdellovibrionota; class Bdellovibrionia; order Bdellovibrionales; family UBA1609; genus JABSOQ01. The sequence continues at coordinate 1,959 of JAGRAB010000273.1, forward strand.
GGCACTCAACAATCGGTCTCGAAACCCATCGCCATTAAGGTTCACATGGCTAAAATAAGAATTAACGACCATATCAACTGCATGAGCTTGCGCGACTGTTGAGTGAAGAAAATCAAGTTTAAGAGGTGGCAAGCCATTGGCATCACGTTCAGCATTTGTAAAGTAGCAAGCGGCTTCGATTTTATTTTTGGTATTTGCGTCTACAATAATTGGAACGTAACAAGGGTCATTGGGATCACCGGGATTGTTATTGAGTACTCCGCCTGGGAGGTTGTCGGAAGGAGTTGTTGTATCAATGGAAGCTGTGGCCAGTTTTCCTTGTGCGGCTTGAAATCCCTCATTACTACATCCACTAAGAGTAATAAACCAAAGGGGTATTATTAGAATCAAGAGATGCAATTCAAAACCCCCAATTTCAAAAGACGTCCGTAGCATTCCCAAGTAAATGCAAAGGTTGTACTCAAAATAAGGGAGCCAAATTTCACTAAAAAGCTATGTTATTAACACTGATAAAAAAGTATTCGAAAAAGTGAGAATTAAAAAATGTCTCAAAAACAAAAAAGGCAGCTCGTACAGCTGCCTTTTGAAAAGTCTCACATTGAGAACATGATTAACGTTTAGAGAATTGAGTACTCTTACGAGCTTTGTGTTGTCCGTACTTCTTACGTTCAACCATTCGAGAGTCACGTCGAAGGAATCCAGCCTTCTTTAGTGAAGTTCGCAATTTTTCATCTGTTGTTACAAGAGCACGAGCAATACCATGTCGAATCGCTTCAGCTTGGCCAGTGAGTCCACCGCCAGTCACAGTGACATAAGCATCAAATTTATTTTTTGTGTCTGTCACATGAAAAGGTTGAGTGATAGAGGCAAGACCATTTGGTGTGCTAAAATAGCTATTAGCAGGCTTGCCGTTAATTTCCATTTTGCCTGAACCATTTTTTAAAAAGACACGAGCGGCACTCGTCTTTCTTCTTCCAGTTGCATAATAAACATTTTGATTCGCCATTCTGATTTTGTCTCCTATAGATTCAATGTTTCAGGCTGTTGCGCTGAGTGAGGGTGTTCGCTGCCAGCATAAAGTTTTAACTTCATTCCTTGTTGACGTCCTAATGTATTTTTAGGAAGCATTCCAACAACAGCGGCTTTCAAAATTTCTGTTGAGTCTTTTTCGAGCTGTTCAGCAGCAGTCACTTCTTTAATCGAACCAAAGTATCCTGTGTGCTTGTAATATTTTTGATCGTTCCACTTAGCTCCTGTAAACTTGACCTTGTCAGTGTTAATCACAATAACAAAATCACCTGTATCAATATGAGGTGTGAATTCAGGTTTATTTTTTCCGCGTAAAACTTTAGCAATTTCACTGGCCATACGACCGACGGTTTTATCAGTGGCATCAACAAGCCACCACTTTCTTTGAACTTCTTCTGGTTTTGCACTCCATGTCTTCATGGTTATTTCATCCTTCTACTTAGAGATAAGAAGCCGATAGTCTTAAAGTTTTCGGCACTTATTGTCAAGTTTTTGGGGGTAGGAAACGCGATTGAGAAAAAGACCCTGGGCCGGTGCTGTTTGGCCCGCAGCACCACGGTCTTGGGCCTGTAAAACCTTCAAAATTTCAATAGGTTCTCGCTTTTGAAAAGAGAGCTCAACCAGCGTCCCCACGATATTTCTGACCATTTGCTTTAAAAAACCATTACCTATAATGCGAAATTTGAGGGTTTGGGGGGAGATTTGGGTCCAGTTTGCCAAAAAAACCGTGCGAATTGTGGAGGGAACCAGGGTTCCTGTATTTTGAAAACTTTTAAAGTCATGTTCTCCAACAAAAAATTTTGAGGCTGTATTGAGCCATGCAACGTCAAGAGGGCGTCTTTGCCACCAGCAAAAATCTCTTCGAAACACTGGGGGGAGCTCGGCATTATGTATAAAATAAACGTATTCTTTTTTTTCCGCACTTAAAAGACTATGAAACTCTAAGGGGGCCTCATATGCTTCAAACAGTTGAATTTGCTGAGGAAGTTTTGAATTTATGGCATTCACCCAAGGATATTTATTGGTGGGTCCATCAAAATCAAAGTGAACTACTTGCTGGCGAGCGTGGGCACCGGCATCTGTGCGGCCAGACCCAACGGTTGAGGGCTTGATGCCAATCAACGAAAAGAGGGCCTCTTCAAGAGCATTTTGGATGGTCATTGGTGCTTTGGGCTGTTTTTGCCATCCCAAATAACCGGTTCCATCATAACGAAGGTCTAAGCGAATGCGAGTCATGGAACACTTCTGCCATGGTTGAAGGCGGCCTTTCAAGTTGAAATCGTTGATTCAGCAGTTATCATAAAGATTATAAGCCAGTTAAGGAGGCAAAATGGGGCGAACGGGTCTTTGGGTTTTATCGATAGTATTGATATTGGGAGCCACACTTTTTGGAATGCAAAACTGCTCGCAAGTGGAGTTCGCGGAACTTCAAAAAGAAGGAGAGTTAAAAAAAATCTCTGAAGAAAATGCACTTATTATTGAACCTCAACCTGTTAAGGCTGATGAAAATACAGATAACGAAAATGATGAGTCAGGTAATGTGAGTGAAGCCGGTGATGAAGGGGGCTCAGCAGGAGATGTAACACAAACACCTCAACAAAACTCTAATGAAAGTGAAAACCCACCGGCGGCAGAGGGCGACTCGTCATCTCATGAGTCAGGAATTGTAGGGTCGCAAGACGACGATTCAGGGGAAGAGTCTGAGGAGGGAGTTCTTGCTTGTGGTGACTTACACGTAAAGGACATTATTATCGACATCCAATCGATTGATGTAAAAACAAAAGAAGGTCAAAGTTATCAACTCAATATTGGAAGTGGGCCTGCAGATTTATTAGACCTCGCACGAGGAATTGATTTTATTCCTGAAAAAAATATGAGGATTGCCAATTTACGTGTGCGATTGGGCTCAGAAAATTATATTTTAACAACAGATGAAAAAATGTACCCTCTTCGAACTCAAAGCCAAGAGTCGGCGGGGTTACTTGTGATTTTGAATGGCCATAAAGAATTAGCAAAAGATGTCACTTACCATTTGACGATGGATTTTGATCCAGATTTTCAAGTAAAAAAAGCCGGTGGTGAATGTAAGCTCCATCCCAACGTAAAAGCCACAATCGAATAGGTAAATGAGGCAGGCACTTTTGAACAGATTGGCT
>JAGRAB010000274.1 GCA_020435085.1 Bdellovibrionales bacterium
AAAACAAGGGCTTTAACAGTTGATTGGAATGTTGACACTCTCTTCCCCTTTGTTTGAAGTTGAGCCCCCAAACATGAATAAACATATAAAATAAGCAAATGGGGTGCCAAAGACATAAAAAAGCCCAAGAATCCCCGTTATTTAATTATCGTATTTTTAAGAGAAGAGTTGAAGAATACTCTCAAGAGATCTGGACGAAAGCACCTTAAAATAAGTCTCAAAATGAGACATAAAAAAATCCTTGTGGTGCTGAGTGATCCAAGTAAACCCAAGTTAAATAGGTGGGTGACCATAGTAACGACTTTAGGCTTCTCACTGGAATCTGTGAGCTTGCTCACCATCGTCAGGGACAGTCCCCGAAACATATACTTGTAGGGTTTACTTTGTCATCAGCCCACAAGAACTACTTTCTTTATATCAGTTTTTTCAACCGAAAAAAAGAAGACAATAATGAAGCCCGACCACGTCTTTTCCGCTCCTTGTAGGGCTTTGAAAAGAGACAGTTTTTTAAATTTGGTAAAAAGTCCTGTAACAAAATAAGACGTAAAAGCCGTTATAAAAAAATGATGAATATTCATACTTTAGATTTTCTTTTTCCATTTTTTGTGCTTGGCTACGGCGCACTCATTACGGTTGTTCTCAACATTCCTCAGCTAGAAAAATTGGCGTCAGAAAAATTCACTCAAGAGATGTATGGCCAACTCAAAGCCCATCGAGTTCTTGCATTAGTTTGTCTTTGTGTCGGAGCCGTTTGGTCTCTTCAAAATATTTGGGCCGGCTCGGCACCCATTTTTCCATTCTAAAAAGAGAAAGCCTCAAAAGCTTAAGTTTGATAGGGTCAAATCATGAATAAAGAGGATTTAATTAGAAACATAAAGTTGACCCCTCAGCAGCGAATTGAAGAGCATCAAAAAGCCTTCTTAAGTCTTGTCTTTGAGAGTGAAAAAGTAAATATATAGATACAAGGAAAAATAAAAAATTGTTTTCTTAATTCATCAGTAGAAAATAAAATATAACTGAGGTGAATGATGAAAATGATGACATTTATTTTATTGCTCGCATTTTGCTTTCAGGGCTGGTCTCAAAGTTCTGATCGACAATCAGCAACGGCCAAACTTCTACTGTAATGGAGGCATTTTGTACATCGACTTGGCTAATGAAAGGGGTCGGGAGGAGTCGAGCAAAATGTACTGGACGTATGCGTCAGAGTGTGAATCAGCAATTGAAGACATTAGAGCTAACAAAGAAGTAATTTATGGAAGACCTGCGGTCGTTGCAGCTTGTAATTCTGCAACTCTTCAAAGACAGCTCCTTCGACCCGATGGCAAAATTTTTCAATTAAGAAATTCATATATGCGATCTGCTTCTGAGTGTGCGGAGGAAGCCTCACGAATTAATAGCAAATATTAAGAATCCATTCTCGATACAAAAGAATAAAATAAGATTTTAATGATTTCCTCTAGGGTTTTCCTTGTCAAACCTTGAGTCGCCCACTACTGTGCCGCTTGATGATGGAACAATTAGGCTTTGATTATTCAGAATCAAAAGAAAATAATAACAATACAAATGAGGCGGAAGAACCAAAGGTCTTAAGTGTTTCCGATCTGAATCGTTTTATTCGCGGGACATTAGAGTCTCGATTTGATCTCATTTGGCTACAAGGGGAAGTTTCTAACTTTAAACCCCACACCTCCGGACACTGGTATTTTTCTTTAAAAGATGACAAAGCTCAGGTCAGTGCGGTCATGTTTCGTGGCCATAACTCCCGCCTAAAATTTCGCCCTGAAAATGGAATAGAAGTTCTCATTCGTGGGAAAGTCACTGTGTATGAGCCACGTGGCAACTATCAAGTTTTTTGTGAAACAATGGAGCCACTTGGCGCAGGGGCTTTACAAAAACAATTTGAGCAGTTGAAAGAAAAACTCAAAAAAGAAGGGTTGTTTGAGGCCTTTCGAAAAAAACCACTCCCTCAGCTGCCCAAGCATGTGGCGGTCGTGACCTCTCCCACGGGAGCCGCCATTCGAGATATTTTGCACGTTCTTCATCGTCGTTTTCGTGGCCTTCAAGTAACAGTCGTTCCAACGATTGTTCAAGGAGCGGCAGCAGCCCCCAAGATTGTTGAAGCTCTTCGAAAAGCCAATCAATTAAAATCCGTTGATGTGATTATTGTTGGGCGAGGGGGTGGCTCCATGGAAGACCTTTGGTGTTTCAATGACGAAGCCGTTGCTCGAGCCATTGCGGCCTGTGATAAGCCAGTCATCTCAGCCGTTGGTCACGAAATTGATTTCACAATGAGTGACTTTGTTGCCGATTATCGAGCCCCTACCCCATCGGCTGCCGCAGAGGTGGTCTCAGCTAATGTTGTGGAGTTGATGGAAAAAATCGACACCTTTGAACATCGTTTGGTTCAAGCCATTCAGTATAAACTTTCTGAATGGAATCAAACGGTGGACCATTTAAAACGACGACTGGTAGATCCAAAAAAGCGGCTTCAAGATTTAAAAATACGCTGTCAAGAATTGCAAAGACGACTTCAAAGTATCATTTTACGTATTCCCAAAGAAAACAAAAACAGATGTAAAGACTTAGAGAGACGCTTGCGCATTTCCATCATGGCATCCTTAAAAGAGCGAAAACAAATACTAACAAGTCGAGGAGCCCTTCTGGATTCATTGAGTCCGTTGAGGGTAGTAGACCGAGGTTATTCTATTGTAAAAAAGGGCGATCAAGTTATTAAAAATGTCTCCCAATTGGGTCTTGGTGAAATGATTCAAGTTCGTTTTGCGAAAGGCCTTGCAGAAGCAAAAATTGAAAAAATTGAAAAAAATAATGAGGAGGCCACAAGTGGACTTTGAAAAAAAACTGAATCGCCTTGAAAAAATAGTAGAAGAAATGGAAGCCGGCGACTTATCGCTTGATAAATCTTTAAAAATATTTGAAGAGGGAATCAAGCTTTCAAGAGAGTGTCATGAACAGTTGGATCAGGCCGAGCAAAAAGTACAAACACTTCTTGAGGTCAGTGCGGATGGCAGTGCTGTGACTGAAGATTTCGAGGAAACAGAAGAACAATAAATGTTAAAAGAACACGAAAATCTTATTTTAAAATTTGAGCAGTATCTTAAAGGTCAACCTCTCATTGAGAGTGGGCCGACTTCGTTTCAAAAACTCTTTGAATCAATGAATTATTCATTAGACTCTGGGGGTAAAAGATTTCGTCCTGTTCTTTCGTTATTAACAGCTAAAACTTTAAATCAATCATTAGAGTTAGTTTTACCAGTCGCTCTTGCTGTTGAGATGATTCATACTTATTCACTGATTCATGACGACCTTCCGGTGATGGATAATGATGATCTTCGGCGAGGACGGCCAACAAATCATAAAATCTATGGAGAACCACTCGCGCTATTGGCAGGAGATGCTTTACAGGCAGAAGCTTTTAGACATCTTGCAACGTCTTATAAAGGATCCCCAGAAACCGGTTTAAATATAATTGAACTTATTGCGGAAGCCTCAGGCGCGCGAGGGATGGTTGGTGGTCAAGTTGTTGATATCGATCCTTCAGAAGAAATGAAAAAAGAATGGATTTCGTTCATACATGAAAATAAAACAGGGGCTCTAATTCGAGTCAGTGTTGAAGCGGCAGCTGTGGCCTGTGGAATTAATAAAGATATTCAATTGCAACTTCGTGAGTTTGGAGCTCAGTTAGGTTTTGCTTTTCAGTTGGCTGACGATATTTTGGATTGGGATGAAAAAAACCCTGAAACGACGTCTTATGTCTCCGTTTATGGTATAGAAAAGACAAAGCAAAAGCTCACAGAGATTTCAAAAAATTGTTTGCTGGCTTTAAAAAGTGCACATTTACCAATAAAAGAATTTGAACCACTCGTTATTTTCAATCAGGAACGGCAAAAATGAGTCTTCTATTGCCGCCAAAGGTAAATATTAAAAAACATTGGGCGGCTTTTGAATTGCCATTTGCTATTGGAAGTGGTCGCAGTTTTTTCCCTGATAAAAGTGGAGAGCAAGCTCTTCGAATGGCATTTTTTAAATCGATAATTGATGATTCTTTAGAGGGAAAAGTTTGGTTTGGAAAAGGAATTGAAGGACCACCGCTTCATGTGCATGGAGGTGTTTCTTCTTATGTTCTCGATGAGGCGATGGGAAGTGCGGGGTGGTTAAAAAATTACCCATGTGTGGCACAGTCCATTTCATTTCAATTTTTAAAAATGACTCCGATTGGAAAAGACTTAGATATTCGTGCACATGTCAAAAATATCAAAGGACGCATTCTCTCTATAGAATGTGAAATTTACGATAAACAAGGCCCTTATACACAAGGCTCAGGTGAGTTTTTTTGGCTCCATCGTGAAAAAGTAGAACAACTCCTCGAGAAAAGTCCTATACTAGGGCTAGACTTAGATACTCTCAATTTCGCGAAAAATTAACGAACAGCAACTACATCTTTTCGGGACTCATGAATTTTGAGAACCTATAGATTATGACGCGAAAATCTCGAGCTTTAAAATTTTTTCGGATCTTAGTGGCAGCAGTGCTCGGGCTAGTGATTTCATTTTTTGCCAAAGCACAAACACCCAACCAAAAGCCTCAAGGAAATCCAAATGGTATTGAATGGTCTGACCATAACTATATGGATGCCTCACTCACATTTGGAAGGTTTCTACCATTTGGAATCGTAGGAGTAAGAAGTAACTACCCCATGTGGGGAGTGATGTTTTCACATGGAAGTGTTTTGGGCCAAGTGGAATACCAATTTTATAGTGCAAAAGCAGAGGGTGTAACTCTTTATGAGGGAGCGTTTGGCCTGCGGTGGGATTTTCGTCTCTTTGATGCCATTGATGGCTTTTGGGGTATTGGAGTCGATACCTATTACTATCAAAGAAAGCGTACAGTTTCGAGAGAGTTTGACTATGTGACATCCGGTGGAACAGATCTTAAGTGGGGGGCCTATTTTCCCATTGTGGGAGAGATTCGATTACGATCTGATTTTAAATTTAATATGGGACCAGGAAAAAGCTTTTATGTTGGCTTGGGGTTTCAATATCGCTTTGGTGGAGGAGACAAAAAACCCTAATACAATAGATAACAGATATCGGATATTTGATATCCGATATCTGTGGTTTAGTGGGTCTGATACTTTCCAACGAGTT
>JAGRAB010000275.1 GCA_020435085.1 Bdellovibrionales bacterium
ACAAGCTTCATTTGATAAGACAGTTCCTGTTAATGAAACAGATGAAACTATAAAATTGGGAAGTACATCGGCTCCATCAACGAATCAGGCGAAACCATCAATTGGCCCCAATGAAAAAACACAAATTAACGACAATGCTGTAAAAGACTCCTATAGCTTTACGGGCTTGACTTCATCCAACATCAAAGCCAGCGTAGGACGTTATATTGGTTCAGGAGGAGTGAGTTCTCCCACGCAGACAACTTTGGTTCAAAGTGAAAACCTAAGAGTCGCTCAACAAAAAATCTTAGAACTCGAAGAAGAGATTGCGCGCTTGCGGACAAATAATGAAGAGCTAGCGGCAGCAGGAGAAACACTGAAGCGAGTCTCTGATGAATCGAAAGCGGCTCAAGAGACTTTAGAGAGAAAATTAGAGACTGTAAAAGATTTGAGTGAGCAAGAAAAACAGTTGATGCGTGAATCACTCGAAACCAAAGACAGAAAAATTCATGAACTCAATAGTAAAATTGAAGAGATGGAATTGCGGCTTTCGACGAATATTCAAAAAATTCGTGTGAGAGAGCGTGAGTTAGAGAACCGTCTTGAGCTTGTTCGCATGGAAGGAATGGCCCTTGCGCGTAGCAAAGATGAGTTGGTTTTGGATTTAAAACGACAAATTGATCAGTTAAATATTGAACTGGAAAATTATAGATCCAAAGGTCAAGAACTCAACACACAATTGAAGGATAAGCAAGAGCTTCTACGGCGGACAGTTAAGGCTTTAAGGCTGGCACTTTCAATGCTTGAAGGAGACGAAAGCACAGGCTTTCCATTGAAAAAGGTTAAATAGTGGCCATTCAAACTCTTGTTCTTCAGTCTCAAAAGTCTTACTTATGTGGGTTTCAAAAGTTTCTCCAAGAAAACTCATTTGATTTACATATCGTTAAAGAGCTTGAAACAATTCAGACCGTTATTGAAAGCAAAGGTATTCAGTTAGTTTTATTTTCTGGAGCTGAAAAAGATGAGCCTTTTGAAGTTTTACACAAAATAATACATAAAAACTCACATCTTCCTATTATTGTTGTGACGCCACCTGAATCTGTTCATCATTTGCAGCTGCCTCACTCCGATTGGGTTCGAGTTGTCTATCCGCTTACATCCAAGCAAGATCTACTAGACCTATCTATTCAACTGGTGGCGATGGCTCAGCACGCAAATATTTCAGGTGAGAAACCTCAAATATCTTCACCTCTTGTTGCAAAGCCTTTCTTCGAAACATTGGAGATTAATACAGTACTAGATAAAGCTTTAAGTCATTTTGGGGCAAAAGTTTTATGTAAAAATATTCATTGGATTCAGTGGAATGAAATTCAGCATTTGGCTGAAGTCGATGCTGATACATTAAACTTAGAAGTAGAAACAAGATATCACCGAACTCCCAAAATAAGATCACTCCATACGACTCATTTAAAGCAAATTGTAGAACTAGCGAGAAGTTTTCCTTTATCAAAAAAGATGCATCATTTAGCTCAAGGGGGAGTACTTATTCAAGCCTCTGATTTGACTCAGCACTTGCTATTTCCCATCCAAGGGTCGCATGGGAAAAAAAATATTTCCTGTCTCCTTATTGAAGACTTGCATGATGGCGATACAGACCTTTTAGTAAACCAAATTCGAGACATTCTCAGCGTTATGGTTAAGTATATTGAATTTGGCTATGAATTATGGGATGCCAAAAGTCTCTCCTTCAAAGATGACTTAACAGATTTGTACAATCAAAGATATTTGCCTCTCGTTTTAGATTCTGAGATGGCTCGTGCAAAGCGAGCATGTACAAAATTTTCAGTTCTATTTTTAGACTTAGATCACTTTAAAAAAGTGAATGATTCTAAAGGTCACTGGGTCGGCTCTCGTCTTTTGGTAGAGATGAGTCAGCTTGTTAAGCGCAATGTCAGATCCTGTGATTATGCCTTTCGATATGGAGGGGACGAATATGTCATTGTTCTTGTTGATACTGATGCTACCGGGGCCTTGGTTGTGGGAGAGCGTTTGAGAAAAGAAGTAGAAGAAACAACATTTATAGTTGATGGACATAAGATTCAATTAACGGTAAGTGTAGGCATCGCTTGTTATCCAGATCATGCAACGACTCGACAACAAGTGATCGAGATGGCCGATGAGGCTATGTATTATGGGAAAAATAAAAGTAGGAACGTAGTTTACGTAGCTAGTTAAATGCAAAAAAAAAGAATTAAACTTATTATCAGTGATCTTCATTTAGGGGTTGGGCGCGTTTTAGAAAGCGGTCAAATCAACTCATTGGAAGAATTTTATTTTGATGAAAAGTTTGTTGAATTTCTTCATTTTTATCAGACCGGTAAATACGCAGATTGTGAAGTTGAGCTCATTCTTAATGGTGATATATTTAACTTTTTGCAAGTGGATTATAAGTCACATTACCTGACTGTAATTACAGAATCCGTTACTCTTGAGAAAATGAAAAGAATTATCAAAGGACATGCGAACTTCTTTTCTGCATTGAAAGATTTTGCCAAGAGAGAAGGAAACTCAATTACTTATATTGTTGGCAACCATGACCAAGGGATGCTTTGGCCTGTGGCGCGACAATACCTTAACGAAGTCCTTGAGACTCAAGTGAAGTACAAGAATTTAGTTTATTTTTTTGATGGTGTTCATATTGAGCATGGACATATGCATGAAGCTGCTAATCGTCTTGATCCTCGTCGCTTTTTTCTGAAAAAAAACTTAGCAGAGCCTATTTTGAATTTGCCATTTGGATCACATTTTTTTATTGAATTTGTTTTAAATGTGAAGCACTCCTATCCTCATGTTGATAAAATTCGCCCATTTAATCGAATGATACGATGGGCATTGTTTAATGAAACCTCTATGGCGGTAAAGTCATTATTTGGGCTTCTTCTTTACTTTGCAAAATCAGTTATCATTAATGATCCAAGAAGATCATTTCCTTTTAAACAAATTGTAAAAGTCTTGTTAGAGAGTGCTGTATTCCCAGACTTAAGTGAATCAGCTCGAAGAATTCTTCAAGATGAAAGGGTGCATACTGTCATTTTTGGACACACTCATGTTTATCAATATAGACAATGGGGTGAAGATATGGAGTATTTTAATACAGGGACTTGGACAGATTTAACATCTCTTGATATTTCTTCACTTGGAAAAATCACAAAGTTAACTTATGTTGTTTTAGAATATGGCGAAGAAAGTGAGCGACCCCATGGGCGACTCAAGCAATGGCATGGTTATCACCGCATTGAGGAAGATGTTGCAATAGCATGATTCAAATTACTAGGTCCACGAGAAAAACCTCTCAAAAAACACGAGATCTTTGTTTGCAAAGTTTTGATCGTTTGACTCAAAGAAAAGACATTGGTTTTTTTCAGCTTCCAGAGAGAGAAGCACCTTGGCGATTGACTGAAGAACGTGTGAGTCAGTTGAGTTCTCAGTTTCAAAACTTTGTTTTTGTTGGTATTGGTGGTAGCGGTTTGGGGGGGCGTACAGTACGAGATTGTTTAAATCCTCAGTTTCAAAATAAGCAAATTTCATTTTTAGAAAATGTAGATCCTGTTGCTCTCAACTTTTTTTTTCAATCCTATAAGAGTTTAGATTCAACTCATTGGGTATTTATTTCTAAGAGTGGGTCTACTTTGGAGACTCTTGCTTTGGCCAATGCCATTCAACATTATTTATCAAAAAATGGTATGGATTTGAGTCATGTGAGCACAGTGATTTCAGAAGTCAAAGAAAGTCCTCTGACGATTTGGGCTCAAAAAAATAATATTCCAGTGCTTCCAATTGACCTCGATGTTGGTGGACGTTTTTCGGTATTGACTCCTGTTGGTTTAATGCCGGCAGCAGCTTTAGGCGCGTCGCTAAAAGATATGCGACAAGGGGCGAATTGGTCTTTACAGCAAAAAGACCTCATTGCAGAGCTTGCAGCACAAATACTTGAGAGTTTTCAGCGAGAAGAATGGGTGACTCAATTTTGGTTTTATTCAAATCAATTAAAAACTTTTGGTGATTGGATTCAGCAACTTTGGGCAGAGTCTTTAGCCAAAAAACAAGATATTCATGGAAAACCAGCTCCTCGAGTGAGTACCCCTATGGGGTGTTTAGGGACTAACGATCAGCACTCTATTTTACAGCAAGTTATGGAGGGTTATCGTGATAAATTTTTATGGGTTTCTCGAGTTAAGTCTGTCGAAACGTTCTCGACAATAACCACCAACTTATTTGTGGATTATTCTCAATTGAATGAAAAGAGTTTGGCGAATGTATTGAGTGCTGAGGCAGAAGCGACTTATTCGGCTTTTGAAGAAGTGGGACTTTCAGCATTGGAACTCGAGTGGCGAGATTTAAGTCCGGAATGTTTATCTGCTGGTTTTATGTTATTTGAATTGATTGTTGGAACTCTTGGTGAGGCTTTAGAAATTAATGTTTTCAATCAACCAGGAGTGGAGCTGGGCAAAAAGCTAGCAAAAAAAATCTTAGATACAAACACAGTTGTCCGACCTGGAAATAATCCGTAGAATAGTAAAATCATGGTAGATGATAAAGACGACGACGAAATCAGTGATTTTGCAGATAAGACGAGTATCATGCCAAGTGATACATTTAAATTGCGTCTTGCTGAAGCTGGAGAGGCACCTCCTTCATTGGTCTTACTTGTAGGACCAGCCAGTAGTGTGGGCCGTCAGTGGCCATTAGAAGATACAGATCGTATTATTGGACGTTCTCCCAATGCACATATTTACGTTGACGATAAGAGTGTTTCAAAAAGTCATGCGAAAGTGCTTCTTGATGGTGGTGATGTATCGATTATGGATCTTGAGTCGACGAATAAGACAATAATTAATGGGAGGCTCATTACACCATTATCTCCGATCAAATTAGCAAATAATGATCAAATTAAATGTGGAAATGTCATTTTTAAATTTTTAGAGCAAGGAAACTTAGAGACGGTGGCATCGGCTCAAACATTTGATCGCGCTCAAACGGATGCTTTAACAGGAATTGCCAATCGAGCCGCTTTAAATGCCAGAGGCCCAGAGGCCTTTAAACGATCGACCCTTTTGGGCATTCCATTAAGTCTTATTGCGTTTGATATCGATCATTTTAAGAAGGTCAATGATACTTATGGGCATCCAACGGGAGATTTTGTCTTACAAGAAATTGCTCGAATTATAGGAACACGATTGATCCGTGGAAATGATTTTTTCTCAAGAACTGGG
>JAGRAB010000276.1 GCA_020435085.1 Bdellovibrionales bacterium
CTTTCAAAACGTTGCAAAAAAACCACAAGTGCAAATAAAAAACAACAGTTAGGAACCTCTCTTTAATGGCATAAACATTGGGCAAGGCCCCCATTGCAAGAACCTACCCCATATTTTTGGCTAGAAAATGCACTTCGGAAAAGTTGAATCTCTTCAGAAGTGAATTCATTCACACCCCCTCGCTGACAAATTTGTAGCAGCTGAAACGGAGGCTGACTCGCTTCTGCACAAAAAGCACTCACTTGAAGATAAAAGCTTTCGTAATGACGAGGAAGTGACAGCTTATCGAACTGAAGAATCTCATTAAAATTTGTCGCAATTCTTCTAACTTCAATATCTGGAATTAGCGATGCATTACAAAAATTAAAAGAAGAATCGACAACCTTATCGTTATCTTCATCTGCATGCCGCGATAAATTTAAACCCATATTTTGAAGTAATAAATGAAAGTACTCAAAATCCCACAGTGATGATTTTTCCTTTTTGATTCTATTGATTTTTGCCCAAATCAGTTTTGCTGGTTCACAAGAGTATGTTCCATATATTGTTCTAGGAATTTCAAAAAGCTTTTTAAAAACCGATGAGGCTTTGTGCTTCTTGAGTGTTTTACTAATATTTTCGTAATCTAATTCACAAAATGCGGTTTCAACTCTAAATAGCAAAGTTAAGCCTTGTTCAGAGTTTCGGCAGTCATACGATAGCTTTCTCCAGTGATCATAGGCGGAGTTGGTCTCACCAATGGCAAGGTTCATTTGAACTTGTGATAAAGTTTCTGTATCTTCAGACTTGCAGGTATATTCTGCATAAGAAAGGCTTGAAGAAAAAAGCAAAACCAATACGAAGGTTGTCGATAAAAAGTCTTTCATTTCCTCTCCTATTTTTTCCATTTGCCCTTAAGTAAAGTCCCTCCCTCCTTTTGAGTCAACCCCTCTTAAAAAGCAATGATCTGACCTAAAGTAGGCCTTTCTTGCACCTTAAATGTATATCTTCTATTCATTGGGCCAGTTTGCCTTTTTTATTCCTAGAAACCCACTTATCCTAAAGAGATGAAACGAATTGGAATTGGAGTTGGAGTTTTTTTGTGGTTATTCTTAATTTTGGGCTGTGCATCCCAAGACCCCAATTATGAAACACAAATGTTTTTGCCACCTTCTGATGCCAACAGTCAGGCCCCTGGATCAGCCTTCAACAATATGATGATCGACAAACCCATCCCTTCTCGCCCCAACTGGAAGCCCATGGAGTTTTACTATAAACACTGTAGCTCCATGGACTCTAAATCCTATTTTTCTAAAACAGAATATGACTGCAATGATCCTTACTAAAAAGGTCCCACTTTAATTATCTAATGACTTCAAATGCTGAAGGCTTAAATCAGTGAGCGTGCGACCTCTGGGAGTTTTGGCAATCAAGCCCTCTTGAATTAAAAAAGGCTCATAAACTTCTTCAAGAGTGTCAGCTTCTTCGCTGAGCGCAGCCGATAAGGTTTCAATACCCACCGGGCCACTAGCAAATTTATCGCGAATGAGTTTAAGAATTTTTCGATCCATTTGATCTAATCCTAATTGATCGACCTCAAGCTGATCCAATGCAAATTTGGCCATTTCTACGGAAATCGTTCCATCACCTTTGACTTCAGCATAGTCGCGAATACGACGAAGCAAACGATTGGCAACCCTTGGAGTGCCACGCGAACGTCTCGCAATTTCTTCAGACCCTTGTTTTTCTAAATGCAAATCAAGGAGCCGAGCGGATCGGCTAAGAATTTGCATCAATGACTCTCGATCATAAAATGACAATCGCTCAATGATTCCAAAACGATCTCGAAATGGAGCCTTTAGTAAACCTGCCCGTGTCGTCGCTCCAATGAGTGTAAATGGAGCCACTTGAAAACGAATGCTTTTTGCACCCAAGCCATCTCCCGTCACAATATCAATATAAAAATCTTCCATCGCACTATAAAGATACTCTTCGACATCTCGATTCAACCGATGAATTTCATCAATAAATAAAA
>JAGRAB010000277.1 GCA_020435085.1 Bdellovibrionales bacterium
TTTAATTTTACTGTGTAAAAGCCGTCTTCTTCTTTCATAAATGAGTAGCCGACCTCTTTTCCTTCATAGAGCTTTCCATCTATAAATTGTCCAGTTGAAATATTATGTGTTGGGTATTTCATTTCCCTCTCCCTTATTCTGCTTTTTAAGCTTGAATGTAAGCTTGAGTAATTTTTTTGTTTGCTTTCTTAAGTTTTTATTTCGCTGCATTTCATTTAACGAAACGCTGTCTATGGCTTTCATGATGAGTTCCTGAATGCTCATAGAGAAGTTCCTTGAAACTCTTGATGAGACTCAAGATGCTCAATGATTTTGATAAGTTTATGATTGAGCATGATCTCATCAAATGACAACAGTCCATACCAGAGACGAAACTCTTGTTTTATGTTTTTTAAAAGTGTCTGATTTTTCATGGACACTCCAATCGCTTATTTTTCTTAAACTTGTATGTTTTTCTAAAGAAACACATTTTAAACCTCCAACTTGGGCCACTGCTGCGTTCAAGCAGCCTGGATCTTGTCTAATCGCTGTTTTTTTTCTTGTTTAGTGTGGGCATCTAGCTGTTCAATTTCTTGATTGAGGTCTACCATTAGCGACTCAATCGGATCGGACTCTGAAGTCTCAAAATAATTGCACTCGATGCAATGACTGTGTGTTCGTAATTTTTCAAGAGCCCGACTTCCACAACGAGGGCAGGCATCAAAAAACGGTCTTGTATCTGCTAAAAGTAAATTCATGTTTTATCTCCTTTTTTCTACGGAAAGAGAAAATGTCCCTTCCACTATTTATAATTGCGAGGAGAGTGCCAAAACCTGCTGAATTTCTAACAATATGAGATCATTAGAGAAAATTTGTATTTTGAAATTTTTATAGGAATCAGTGACATGAAATTTTCTAAGAAAATTAATGAACTTTTCTACTTTTGTAAAAAATCGCATTGCTTAAACGCGCAGCATAATGAATAAATAGATCAGGTTTATATGGTCTGTATACAGCCACAGACAAGGGTTTAACGGAGGGCCTCGCATTGACGGCACAAAGATTTACAGTCAGCGTACTTATTGTTGATGATAGTCCAGAAGATATGGTGACCACACAAGATGAGGTCAAAAGGTTTTTTTCTGAAATCAGTTCATCACAATTAAATATCAAAACTGCTTCCTGCACAACATCCATGCTCACACTTCTCAGAGAAGAACCTTTTCATATTGTTCTTCTCGATCATGATCTTGGTCTCGACCCCATCATGCAACCTATCTCTGGAGTTGATTTTATTCCCTCCATTAGGGAGATTCAGCCATGCACACGAGTTATTGTTGTAACTACACTAGAGAGCACAAGGTTAAGCACGAAGTCGATGAAAAATGGGGCCTATGACTTTGTAGTTAAAGGCCGGGGCCATGTTGAGGACAGAAAGAAAGTGTTTCTGTCTGCCCTTAAAGAAGCTCGATTTGAACTGGAGCTTGAGCGTCGTAATCTCATAAATGACCAAGTGGATAGTTCCGATTATCAATTTAAATCTCAAGCCATGAAAAATCTTGATAACAAACTTAAATCTCTAGCGGAGGTAAAATCCCATGTCTTATTCCTAGGCGAACCTGGCCTTGGAAAAACCCACTCCGCTAAAAGATTGAGCTATTTGACAGCAAAATATTTAAATCAAAATGATCGTGTTTTCGAAAACATCAATATAAATGCCACCCCTAAAGCCCTACAAGCATCAGCTCTTTTCGGCCATGAAAAGGGGGCCTTCAC
>JAGRAB010000001.1 GCA_020435085.1 Bdellovibrionales bacterium
GGCAAGAGCGTCCGCAATTAAGGGGGCCAGTTTCTGTGAGCTATAAGAGTTACCCTATTTTTCGCTCATTTTGTTGAAAAAGAGTTGGATAATGTGGATTTCGAAACGATTGTTATCCACAGTTTTAGCCACAGAAACCTGCTGATTGAAGGCCATCCCTTCATTAACAAGGTTGAGATAAATAGATGAGGCTATATTTTCTTTATTTCTAAAAATAATTTTTGAAATTTCGGGTGTCCAAGTCCAAAAATATGAAGAATAGACGTCATTATCCGATTGTACAGAGCGATGAATCTCCCATGATTTATAAATTTCACCATTCACCTCTTGAGAGATTCCCCCCTCTGACACTTTGAAGTCATAGGTTTGTGACGGCAAAAGTGCTTCTGCTCTTTTTAAAGTGGACTTATCCACTGTATCGAGCTTGGTACCGCGAACACAGCGAAAAATGGAGCTTGTTTTTCTTTGACAAGTAAATTTTTGGGATTTGAGCTCATTCAGACGGGCTTTTCCCTCTTTTGAAATGGTAATAACCTTTTCAACTTCCATTTTTGAAATAGGGTGAACTTCTCCATTATACTTAAAAATACCTTCCAAGGGCTTAGGCTCCTCTAAACTGCCATAAGCCAGAGGGGTTATTAAACTCAAAATAAAACAAGCAACTACAAAAATTCTCATTATCTTAACTTACACCAATCAATATCGTCTTTTGTCCCACCATCATAAGGTACAACTAACCTTTTCCTTAATAGATGCTCCCCAAGAGATTTTCCGTCAACAATCACATCTGCAACAATGCGAAAATACTTTCCACGCCGAGCATTTGCCAAATCGACAGTACGAGCAGACGACATGATTGTTTCCACTTCCCTTTGAGCCCTTCTGGCCATCTCTATCTCACAAGGATCTTTTGAATGTTGTTCTGCCGCATCGATACCTGCTATACGAACACCAATTTCATTTCCCAACAGAGGATGAACATCCTTAATATTCAAAGTCAGTGTATCTCCATCGAAATTTTTCACGTATTCCACGCATGAAAAGTCAGAATCTGTATTCCGACAAAGAAATGCATGAGACTGAATAGTAAAAAACATAAAAGGAATAATAAAAATAAACTTCTTGGCCCCGTTTAATTGCATAAAGCTCCCCCTCCCCTTCGCTTTGCTACAATATGTAGTTTTTACCTTGGTTTGATTTCCCATATCCAGCAAGATTTTTAAAAACTTTGCGTCAAAACCCAATTCTGACCAAACTGCTCAAGAAATAAGGCTTTTCCACAATTAGCTCGCGCGTTAACTATTTTTATGGCAGGCTAAAATCTTACAGAAAACAAAGGGTGCTTAAATTTTGCTCATCTTTTCGACGGATTTTATTTATAAAATGCAAGGAACAGGAAATGATTTTTTAATCATTGATCTACGAGCCCCCCATATAGGCTCTGACTCACAGCCTCTCTTTTTAAAAAATCTTCGCCCAACCATTGTTAAAAGCCTTTGCCATCGACAATTCGGAATTGGTGCAGATGGATGCATTTTTTTGGAAGATCACACCAATTATGATTTTCAATGGGATTTTTATAACTCAGATGGCTCCATTGCTGAAATGTGTGGGAATGCAGCTCGTTGTGTTGCTCGCTATTTTTTTGAATCCACCAAGGAAAAAAAATCTTCCGTAAAATTTTTAACTTTGGCAGGTGTTATTGAAGCTCGCCCTCAAGAAAAACTCATCTCTGTCTCAACGCCTTCTATACAAAGCGAGAGCAACGAACGAACCTGGAACTTCCATGAGCAAAAATATTCTTATTATTTCGTCAATACAGGTGTTCCACATGCCGTTATTGAAGTAAATTCTCACCAATCACTTCAAACTTTGGAGCACAAAGAAATAGCTCAAGTTTTACGAAGGCATCCTGATGTTGGCCCACACGGAACCAATGTCACGTTCTATAAGGTTAACTCTAAAAATTATATTGAATCTGTCACTTTTGAACGCGGCGTTGAAGACTTCACATTAGCCTGTGGAACAGGGGTTCTGGCCGCAGGGTTTATTTATTGCCAGAAAAATAATTCTTCACACTGCAAAATTACTGTTCCTGGAGGAACGCTGCAAGTTGATTTTACAGAAAAATCCCCTAAATTAATTGGTCCAGCAGAGTTTATTGGGCAAGTTCAATTCAACAAAAAACTTATTTCAACTTAGGGAAAACAATGTCAGATCTTATTTCAAAAATTACAACCCCTCTAAAAATAAAAAGAAAAATACAAGAAACGAGTGATACATACTCTTTCACCTTTGAAATCCCTCTTCATGAAAAAGAAAAGTTTCTCTACTCAGCAGGACAGTTTGTAACATTATTTATGAATATCAACGGAGAAAGTATCAGCCGCTCTTACTCTCTTGCGTCAACTCCTGCTCTCAATGAAGATTTTCAAATCACCGTAAAACGCGTTCCCGGAGGAAAAGGTTCCAACTTCCTTGCTGATTCTCTTCACGAAGGAGATACAGTTTTAGTCATGCCACCTCAAGGACGGTTTTTTCAACCTTACTCAAAAGAAAATCATGTTTTTTACTTTTTATTTGCAGCAGGAAGCGGCATCACCCCTATTTATTCCATTTGTAAAGAACTTTTAGCCCAGCACTCCAACGCCCAAATTTATTTCTTTTATGCGAATCGTGATGAAAACAATGTGATCTTCAAATCTTCTATTGAAAAACTTGCAAGTGAACACTCACCAAGACTGCATCTCACTTATATGTACAGCAAGCCTAAAGCCGCTCGACTCACACTCGTTGGTCGCTGCTCTTCTTTTATGGCGAAAAATTTTGCTCTTCAAAACATGGAAAATGCTGATAAAAAACAGGCGTATATTTGTGGTCCGGAAGGCTTTATGGCAGAAGTCAAATCAGGTCTACAAAGTGCCGGGTTTACGGACGAAGAAATTCGAATGGAATCTTATGGACCTTCCACAAAACCCAAAACAGAAGCTTCAACGCAAACCTCTGGCCTTAACTTAGATGATAAAATCATTGTTGGCGATGATACACCTTTTGCAACCCCCAAAAAAATTCAAGCTATTATTAATGGAACCACTGTTGAGGTTGATGCTCTTCCAGAGACTTCTATTCTTGAAAGCCTTATTGAGGCCGGCCAAAACCCTCCTTACTCCTGCATGAACGGAGCTTGCATGGCCTGCATGGCAAAAATTACGAAAGGTCGAATTTATCAAAATGATCCTGGGATTCTAACTCATGAAAACTTACAAGCTAAAGAAATTCTGACCTGTCAGGCAAAACCACTGACAGAGACAGTGGTTATTGATTACGATAATTTTTAGACCCCTAATTTGAACACTGATAAGTTCCGTAAACGCGAGTACCTTCAGTTAACGCTGGCGTAAAAATGATTTTATTTCCAGCGAGCTGATAAGTACTTCCCGTACTTCCTTGAATTATTAAGTTCAACGAGCCACTCACAGGAGCACAATCAAGCGTAAGAGAGCCTAATGTGTTGCTGATTCGATTTCCTATATTTTGTAATTGATTTGTATAATCAGAAGCACACACATCTCCGACAATACCACCTGTTTTTGTACTTAAATCTGCATAGACTTCACCATAAAACGCAGGCCACCCCTGCCCCCCCTGAATATTAAAACAAATAGGATCATTGGGTTTAATAACAATAGAATGAAATGTAAATGGTTTTGAGTTTGAAAATGTAGACTTCACATGTTGAATGAGATTATCTGGCTGACTTATGCTCATAAGAGAGCTTCCACATCGTCCACCACAACTATCTTCGTCTTCATCAGAAATCAAGATAGTTGCAAGAGCCGCATCATTTCTAAAACAATTTTGATTTTGACTTTTTGAAATCGCATCATATGTCACAGCAATTCCCACCTCAGATCTAGAACCATCTCCGCTTTGCCCTAAAGGAACACCGTTAATACTATCTCTAAAAATTGTTGCTTTATTTGAAACCGAATTATTTAAAACTTTTTGACCGTAACCCACCCAACTCATTGCTACTGAGGCACTTGAATTTTGATAATAATGCGTTGTCATATAACACATCTGCCAGTCGATGCCTTCACTATCTAATTGAGCCACAAAACCTTCTAAGCGGTTGGCTAACTCACTTCGCTCTTGGGTCATCGACTTTGAATTATCAATAACTAATAAAATATCAACTTTGTTGAGCTTTGGATCAATTGTCACATCAAAACTTTTTGTAGTGGGGTTCGTGGAACCACCGCCGCCATTACCATTGCCGTTATCATCATCGCCAGGACCAGGGCACGTTGGATCACTACAACTTGCTGACGTTGCACCACCATCACTTTTTTGAGTAAAGCCCACGTCAGCGCAATTATTGAAGCCAACAAAAAGACAAAATACACTGATAATAATTAAGTTTCTAATCATGTGGAAAACTCCCCTCCCAAAGGGCTTTCCTTTAAATAATTACAAGACCTATACCAACTAGATTCAATCCTGTGCGATTTCGACTGGTTACATGGTAAACACTGATCAAATGTTGCACGTAATAATTTGAGACAATAGATAGCTGTCCCAAAATAAGACAAAGGCCCGCGAAGAACTGCGAACCTTTGAATAATAAAATTAATTTTATTTTATTTTTAATTTTGGCACCAAGGCATATCTGGCATGATCTGGCAGAGCAATTCACAAGTTTGTGGATCTAACGGACACTGTCCTGGCTCACCAGGGTTTCCTGGAGGTGGGTTACCTGGATCACTTCCAGTACTCTTATCAGCAATGCGAATATCTAAGGATTGAGCAGAATGACCAGCACTATCTGTCACAGTGACTTTTACATCGCCTTTTGATTTTGCTGTGAGCATCCCATTGGCATCAATATCTGCAATAGAAGGATTCGAGCTTGTAAATGTATAAGGGCCCGTTCCAAGAAAACCAGAGAACTGTAATGTTCCATTAGGAGCAATTGTTGCTGCAGCTGGTACAACAGTTAACGTATTTTGCTTTAATGCAGTCATTGCCGCTCCAGCATCAATACGACAGTTACATGCAGTTTCTATATTTACGTTTGCACCTGTTGTTTGAATGAGCGAGCGCGCTTGAGCACCTGTGATCTCAGGCATTTGAGAAGCTAATAAGCCAACAAGTCCAGAAACCAAAGGTGTTGCCATCGAAGTTCCACTGAGGTTTTGATATTTATTATTTGGAACCGTACTCATGATTTGGTCTCCAGGTGCTGCTAAATCCACAATGGCACGACCATAATTAGACCAACTTGGTTTTCCATCACTGCTATTACTAGCTGCTACTGTAATAGTATTTTCAAATTTTGCATTGGCAGGATAAAAACCGGTGCGATCATTTGAAGCCCCATCGTTACCAGCTGCAGAAATAAAAATCACTCCTGCATCGCTCGCTCGTTTCACGGCATCAATGAGGGGTTGAGCTTGTGAAGCACTTACTTTTGCACCCCAGCTTGCTGAAATAATTTTTGCACCTTTTTCAATCGCATAATCAACAGCTTTAATTCCTGCCATTAAATCACCACTTCCATCAGCCCCAAGAAATCGAAGAGGCATGATCGATACATGGGGACTTAAACCGGTAATTCCACCATCCACTTCACCCGTGGCTCCAATAATTCCAGAGCAGTGAGTTCCATGTCCAGGATTTTGAAAACTTGTTTCATCCATTGGATCTGAGTCATCATCTTTAAAGTCATAACCTGGAATCATATTCGGAGCGAGTGATTCATGTTTATAGTCAGCTCCTGTATCAATCACTGCAATAATTGTATCGCGACTCCCTTTATTTCCGGCCTTATCCCATGCTTGTTGAGCATTCACTTTTGCAATGGCCCATTGTTCACGAAGTTGGTTAATATTAATTCCACCACGAACAGCATAAAGCTTAAAGTCCTCAACAATATATTCGATATTTTTATTTGCTTTTAAGTTCTTCCATTGAGTCGCCAACACTTTATCATCAATAGTCACTTTTACGAGTTGAGCGGAGTCATGTGTATCTAAAACTTTTAAGCCCAATTGTGTGGCCTGAGAAGTGAGTCCCTTGGCTCCTCCATTTTTAAATTTAATAATGTACTCACCTGCTGCACTCGTAAATGAGAAGCTCAGCGCGATGATAAAAAGAAAATACTTCATAAAAATCCCCCTATTTCTATAAATAGCATCGATCTATTGCCCCACTTGTTCTAAAAAAAGACAAGCTTTGGCCTAGTTATCGCGGAGTATCTTTAGACCTAGGTCTGGACCTTTGATTTCAGTTTCAAAATATGCGTGAGATTTTCATAACTCACAAGCTGTGTCGAAACATCAAAAAGGTCTAGTCTAGGTCTAAAGGGCTCCATCATTTTATGAAAATCTTCCAAATTGAGTGACCTAGAATGTCTGTACTTAATGAAAGAAACCGATCAAACCTCAACAAATAGCCGATAGCTTTTGGCATTTATTTTGAATTCCACAAAACATAAAAATTTGGGGAATTGAATAATGATTTGTTGGAAAACTATTTTAGCTGCTCTTGCTTTTTTTAGCCTTGTTGCCCTACAAGTGCACTCAAATCGCAAAGATCATACATCGGCTCAAAAGGCTCAGCTCTCCTCCCCTATTGATGGCACATTTCAATCTCCACTCGAGAAAATGGCTGGCAAATAAAATCATAAGAACCAATTTCATTTCTCTTGGCCTTCTCTCAAATTCATAATAGCATTTTTGTTCGAGATTGCTTTCAAGCACCTTTGATAGATGTATTTTACAGTAGGAGTACTTATGAAAATCATTCTTGTTTTGCTCTCAACAGTCGTTGCTTTAGAAGTTCTTTCCGGGTGCTCCAGCCGCTCTGTGATGCCCGATCAAAAAGAAGTCACCGTCAGTCGAGAGGCTGCCGATAAAGATTGTAAAGAAATTGGAAAAATCTCTGGAACCGCCATGTCCACCAAAGGCACTCAAGACGAAGCCCTCGCAGATCTTAAGCAAACCGCAGCCAATAAAGGGGCTAACTATGTTGTCGTCAAAGAGTACTCTGCCCAAGGAACATCGGTCACAGGCATTGCTTATGAATGTCCGTAAAGATTCTAAGCAAAAATATAATTATTAAAACTCAAGTACTTTCATCCCATAAACTCAAAAAAGATTGTGCAGGGAGACTGGGAAGTTCTGATTTTCTTTTGATAATCATTAAATCCCATTCCAATTTCTTTTTTGGGTATAAATCGACAAATTGACCTGAGGACAGCTCTTTTTTAACCATAAACTCAGGCATAATTGAAACGCCTTTACCCAACTTCACCAATTGTTTATGCAGGTGAATACTGTTAGACGAAAATGTAATGCGCGTCTCTGGAAATGTTTTACGCATAAGTTCCACCGTTGGAAATTTATGCGTCGACAAATCATCGATTTCTCTTGATCCAATAAAAGATTGTATGACTTTTTTATTTTTAGCTTCTGATGCCTTTACAACAAGTCGGAATCGAAATGGAATGGACTTCACAACCTCTAAGTCAGCAAGAATATTGGGCGCGTAAAAGAAACAGCCTAATTCAAGTTGCCCTTCTGAAATCATATTGAGAAGTTGAGTTTGGGTCGTTGTATAGACATTAAAATTGAGATTCGGAAATTGATCGATCAACTTTGCAAACACCGGAGCAAACAGACCATTGATAATTGGCTCAGCTGCACCCAAATTAAAAACACCCTTAATTTCAAGTGGGTTTTCTGAGATTTGCTGAATCTTTCCGATTTCCTTAAAGACCACTTGGCAATGTCGAAATATGAGCTGTCCATAGTCTGTGAGGCTTTTGCTACGCCCTTTTTTCCAAAACAAAGGCTGACCAAGGTTTTCCTCTAGGCTTTTGAGCATTTTACTGACAACAGGTTGCTGGACACAAAGACGATGAGCCGCTTGAGCCACTCCTCCCTCTAAAACAGTGTAATAAAAATACTTTAAGTGATTCAGTTCTAAATCATTGCCCATAGCAAGCATATAAAAAAGGAATGTTTTTAAGTCAATATATCTATTTTTCTTTTGAGAGAAGTTTCTTTAATCTCCCGAAACAAATAAACGGGAGGAAAAGAAATTGAATACAGTTAAATTCATCGTTTTTATTTTTGGGTTTTTACTCATGCCCATTGTTGGGTATGCCAGCGGGTGTGACTGGCGTGATGTCGAATATGTAAAAAATGGTACTCCTCTCAAAACCATCGTTGTCGCTGGTCATTTTGAATGTTGGGATATTTCAAGAAATCATGAAACTTGGCTTTGTCGCTTTAAGATAGAAAAAAGTTCAGAAGTTTTTGAACTCCCCAGTTATGCATTTATCAAAAAAAGTGACTTGCCTCCTCAAAATATCAATATTCAACTCCCTACAGATGTCTTTGCGGCCACAGAATATTTTCCATCATGCAATTCTGGTGGCTCCACTGGAACCCTATTCACATTTAACTTTAACGGACAAGACTATCGCTATTTTAAAGCTGGCCTCTTACGAACTTGGGTATAAAACAATGAATAATTCCATTTTCTTAACTGAAGAAATTTTATTTTATTTGCCCGAGATAGACACCCCCTTTAGTTTTTTTGAATCTCATCAGGTCGAAAAATAAATCTTTATTTTAAAAACTGGGCGGCACGAGAAAGAACTTCAAAGGGAATTTCGTGACCCCCTCGAAAGTCATGCCACTCCACATTGGCTCCTAATGAACGCAATTGATCTCGTAATTTTTCAGCACCACGAAGAGGTAAAATTTCATCTTGCATACCGTGACTTTGATACACACGAAGGCCTTTAAACCCCATCTGGTCGGATGAAAAACCTTTTTTATCAACAAGAGCTCCAGAAAAAATAAATAACCCTTTTGGGGTTTGAGGAAGTTGCCTCACAATATCAACCGCCATCATTGAGCCTTGTGAAAACCCACCTAAAAAATCAGTTTGTGGGTTGAAGTGAATTTCTTGTAAAAACCGAAGAGCTTTTTGAACGGCCTCATCCATGCCAGCTGGGCGCACATCCACATAGTCCACACCGCCTCCGCTTTGCAAAGCTCTTTCCAAAGCTTCTGTATCAAGTGGAAACCAAGCTCTCCCAAAAAACCCCGGGCCAATGGGAACCTCCAAAGGACCATTCGGAAAATACCAATCCAACTGGCTTTGAGGATCCATCATTTGGTTAAGATCAAATAAGTCATAGGCATTGGCTCCGAACCCATGAAAAATCACAGCTTTCGCACTTTCATTCTTTGTGGAGGGACGATGAAGGGCTTTGAGTGGGCCAAATGCATTCATTTTATTTGCTCTTGAAGTCATGACTGGCTTTGTATCTCTCCTTCAGGTAAAAGCCAACTTAAAAAGGGAGTGGGTTTTGAAAGCTGTTGAAACAATTATGATCTTGGGCTCTGGAGAGCTCGGCAAAGAGGTGGCTATTTCTGCCCAACGCTTAGGACAAAAAGTCATTGCCGTTGATAACTATGAAAACGCGCCAGCAATGCAAGTGGCCGATGCCTTTGAAGTAATTGATATGCTCAACGGCGATGAACTCGCCCGTATCGTTGAAAAACATCAACCAGATATTCTTGTCCCAGAGGTTGAGGCGATACGAACAACCAAATTAAAAGATTTTGAAAAATCAGGTATTCAGGTCGTGCCCACGGCAAAAGCCACCCACATCACAATGAACCGCGATGTCGTTCGCGACCTGGCTTCACAAAAATTAAAATTGAAAACCGCCAAGTACGAATACGCAGAAAGCTTTGATCAACTCACTTCTGCCTGCTCGCGTATTGGATTTCCATGTGTGATTAAACCCATTATGTCGTCTTCCGGAAAAGGCCAAAGCATTGTCAAAAAATCAAGTGAATTGCAAAAAGCATGGGACTATGCCATTAAGGGTGCTCGTGGAGACTCTCATAAAATCATCGTGGAAGAGTTTATTAAATTTCATCTTGAAATTACATTACTCACAGTGAAACAAAAAAAAGGACCAACGCTTTTTATAGACCCTATTGGTCACAGGCAAGAGCATGGCGATTACCGAGAGTCTTGGATGCCAGCTGCCCTGACTCACCACCAACTTCGAAGAGCAAAGCAAATGGCCAAAAAAATAACTGACGACCTTGGTGGAACTGGTGTTTTTGGAGTAGAATTTTTCATTACAAAAAATGACGTGTATTTTTCAGAGCTCTCGCCTCGTCCTCATGATACGGGCATGGTGACTCTCACCTCACAAGATCTTTCACAATTTGATTTACATGTGCGTGCTATTCTTGGGCTTCCCATTCCAAAGATAAATACCTATGGCCCCTCTGCCTCAGCGGTGATTTTATCAAAGAAGGAGCCTCAACCTGTGAAAGGTTATTCTGGCCTGAAAAATGCCATGGCCATCAAAAATGTCGACCTTCGTATTTTCGGAAAAGAAATGCATAGAAAAAACCGTCGAATGGGTATTGCACTGGCCAAAGCCACCTCAGTCAAAGCCGCTGTTCGCATCGCAAAAAAAGCAGCAAGCTATATTGTAGTAAAATAACTGCCTCACTATGAAACGTCTCATTTGAAAACACTCAAATTATTTTGTTTATTGAGTTTTTTGACAGATGTTTCATTAATGAACAATTTAAAAAATCCTTTCTCAATTATTTCAGTTATTTAATTCGTGAACAATTATTGCATCATTTGTAAACATCGGGACGATATTAACGAAGAAGGGAATCTATGTTGGAGAAGACAATGTACGAATTAAAACCATTTTTATGTTTAGCCGCAGCCGCTTATCTTTTTCAAAGTCAATACATGCAAACGGGCGGAGCTCCATTTGCAAAGGTATCAGCCATTATTTTAATGGTTTGTTCCATAATGATTTTATATATGCGCGGACATTATCGAGGCTACTTTAAATAAACAAAATTTCTTCCGATACTTAATAAATATACAACTTCACTGAAAATCAATTTTGGGGTCGGCAATGCCGTTGGCAGAAGTAAATTTTAAAACACTCCCCACCCTTCTTAAACAAAAAAAAGTTCTTATCCCAACACTGATGTTTCTATGTGGTTTTCTTTTTGATATCGTCACACTTGCAAGAATTGATCAAGTTGGAACAATACTTCAACAACTCGCCTATATACTGATTGCAACAGGATTACTTGCTTCTCTCTTCTTAAAACCTGAATGGAAAATTCCGAATTCACCTAAGACAGAAAAGTTATTGAGTTATCGCATGGCAGCCCTTCACTTTCTCTATGGAGCTTTACTCAGTTCATATACTATTTTTTATTTTAAAAGTGCTTCATTCTCAGTTTCTTTTTTCTTTTTACTAATCATTGCAGTTCTACTTGTGGCCAATGAATTTCCTCATTTTCATAATTTAGGCTTAGGGATCAAGTCATCTCTTTTAAGCCTTGTGACTCTCTCTTTTATCTCATATGTTTTACCCATTATTTTTGGCAATATTGGCCCATGGATTTTTATTCTCTCAATCATTACTAGTTGCATTTACGTAGCCTTGTTTATTCACGCTCTCAAGAAAAAAGGCATTGATGAAAAAATCACTCAAAAACATGCTCTCTATCCAATGGTCTCTGTTATTTTTCTTTTTCTGCTTTGCTACTTTTTTAAAATTCTGCCCCCCGTTCCCCTCTCTCTTCAATACGTTGGTGTTTATCATACTGTTGAAAAGACCTCTGAAGGAAAATACAAACTTGGCCACTATCAGCCTTGGTGGAATTTTTGGAGCCATGGGGATCAATCCTTTGATGCTCAAGCAAACGACAAAATTATTATTTTCTTCCGACTCTTTGCTCCAAGCCACTTTTCTGAAGAAATTCAACTTATTTGGAGTTTAAAAAACCCCAATGGCGATTGGGAAATTCAAGATAAAATTCCTATTTCTATCTCTGGCGGAAGAGATGAGGGGTTTCGGGGTTATGGTGTTAAATCAAATTTCTCAGAAGGTTCTTGGCGCACACAAGTTGTGACTTCTGATGAGAGAGAAATTGGTCGTATTTCATTTTCAGTAACAAAAGCTTCTGATAGTGATACTCGAGAAATTAAATATGACTTTCACTAAATATATTTTATAGCAACATCTTGAAGTTTTGGCCGAGGTGTTGAGCGTGGGATCGACGGCGGATAACCAATAAATAAAGCTCCAACTAATTCCACTTCGTGAGGATTGATATCTAAAATTTCATATGTTTGCTCATGATGAGTAAACCGCCCTGTGCTCCATTTACTTCCAATTCCTTTTGACCATAAGTAAAGACTTATATTTTGAATGGCACAAGCCATGCTGGCATAGTCTTCCCGAGCTTGCACAAGATCCTCAGATTTTTTTATTCCTAAGCCAATCATATGAGACATTGAATTTAATTTTTTTTGAAGATTCTGTCTTTTTGCTTCCGTAAACTCCAAGCCCATTTTCTTTTGATTCAACTCTAAGGCAAGAGAAATCATTTTTTGTCGTGTCACTGGACCCATATCATAAAAGACCCATGGAAATGTCATCTTATGATTCGGTGCCCACAGACCCAGATCTAAGGCGGTATCTACAACATGTTGCTCTACTTTTTGATTCTCTAAGTATTCGTGTATTGTTCTTCGTGTTTTAATTATTTCTTCAATATCTACTTTGGTCATACAAGCTCTCCACCTAGGTCTAATTTTAAAGAAAAATATCTCTGCTGAAACGCATTTTCAATAAAATAGTTAATTATGACAAAATCAATATTTACTTTTATTATCGCCGTTTCTTTTTTATTAACAGCCTGTGGTTCCAATAAAAACTCCACATCTTCTTCTGTTCAAACAGATAATCCTTCTGAACCAAAATCTCCACCCACTGACGGAGATGGCTCAGACAATAAGAACGCATTGAAAGTTTGTTTTTCTGAAACGTCTGAAGGAACAACCTGTTTTAAAACTTTTGATCTCAATGACGTCAACAATGCAGAAAAAAAATATGCTTATATGGATTCTTTTAATGATCCAAAATTTCCAAAAGGTCTTGATAAATGGCAATACAGGAGCCCTATCAATCTCCTTTTTCATCCCGAGCACCCAACAACTGCCAAACTTTCTGAAAATTTTATGAGATATGAATTAATGGATGCTAACTCCACCCGTGGGCATTACGGTCTTTTTTCACCTCTTGCTCTTGAGCGTATTCAACAACTTCGTAATTATTTTGGTAAAACCATGATTATCAACAGTGGTTACCGGAGCCCCGCGTACAATGCTTCTTTAAGTGGTGCTGCTCAATTTTCACGACATACTTTTGGGGATGCTATTGATTTTAAAATTCCTGGAGTCTCTTTTTCTACAATTGCTAAGAAATGTTTAGATATGGGAGCTGCATACTATCAAATTTATCAAGCTCACGTTCATTGTGACTGGCGGACACAACCATTAAATGAAACTATCTTTGGAAAAGACTTACGCCCCACTTTTCATCAACAATCTTTTAATGATATTACAAAAGTACTTTCACAAAATATCGTAATCATCGCTTCAAAAACAAGCAGTATCAGCCCATTTTCTTTACGATCAAATATTCGATTGAGTGCTGAGTTTATTGAACAAGAAGATGCTGGTGAACTGATGTATGAATGGGATATAGTGAGCAATGGCAAGACCATAGCAACATCCAATAAAGAACAACCCTTATTTCAACTAAAAAAGGGAGCTTATCAAATTTTTGTCAAAATTGGTGGAAGCCTCTCTCAGCAATCAACATTAACTGTTCAGTAAAAGTGAGCCTTTCAAGAAAATCCAGACTCATTAAAAATTTACTTAATTGATTCATAGCGTCCGATGTAAAATGAATTATGTCTTCTCATATATCGCACCCATCATTAATAAAGTTCTCTCCAGGACAATTAATTGTTCACAAAAAATATGGCTATCGCGGCGTTATTATAGAAGTTGATGATCGGTTTTCTGGTACCGAGGAGATGTATAAAGACACAACAAATGACTATCCATCAAAAGATCAAGCTTGGTATCATGTTCTTGTCGACGGCTCTGATTATGTCACTTACGTTGCTGAAAGTTTATTAGAGTTAGATCCATCACAAGAACCTATTAATCACCCCCAATTGACTCAAGTCTTTCAAGGGTTTGAAGGTGGTAAATATTTACGTCAACTTCACTAAAAGAGCTAAGTATGCGAGTTTTATTTGTATGCCTTGGAAACATTTGTCGTTCTCCCACAGCAGAAGGTATTTTTAGAAAAAAAATTGAAGATACTGGATTAAGTCATTTAGTTACATGTGACTCTGCCGGCACATCAGCTTACCACTCTGGTCAACCTGCGGATGGACGGATGACTGCCCATGCAAAAGACCGTGGCTACATGCTCACCAGCCGCGCTCGTCAATTGATTGAAGAAGATTTAGAAAACTTTGATATTATATTAACAATGGATAATTCTAATTATGAAAACGCTCGAGCTTTGGACTCCCGTCATCAATACAATGATAAAATAAAAAAAATGGTGAGCTATTGTAAAATTCATTCTGTGGATGAAGTTCCTGACCCTTATTATGGTGGCGATGATGGTTTTCAATTTGTCATCGACATCTTAGAGGACGCCTGCGATGAACTCATTCTTGAGATCAAAGAAATTTTGAAATGAAAACTTCTCAAGCCATAAGAACAAGCAATCAACCTACTTATATCTCCCAGTTCGTAGAAGTTCCTATTGAAAATATTGGCAGTGGTGACGTTCTTATTAAAAATCATTATTCTTCTCTTAATTTTAAAGACGCACTCGCAATTACTGGGAAAGGAAAAATTTTAAAAAAATATCCTCTGATCCCAGGTATTGATGCTTGTGGTGAAGTTCTTGAGCCCGGCACATCTCCTTTTAAAAAGTCACAACTTGTTTTGGTCACCGGTTGTGGTCTTGGAGAAACTCAAGATGGTGGTTTTTCTGAGTATATCCGCGTCCCTAAAAATTGGGTGATTCCACTGCCAGAAGGATTAACACCAAAAGAAGCGATGACTCTAGGAACAGCAGGCTTTACTGCTGCTCTTTGCCTATGGCGCATGCAACAAGTGGATCAAACTCCTGATAAGGGGCCCATTGTTATCACTGGTGCCAGTGGGGGCGTTGGTTCTCTCGCCATTCAGATATTTCATCAAAATGGATTTGAAGTGATTGCCGTGAGTAATAAAACGGACCAGCACGATCAACTCAAAAAATGGGGGGCAACAACTGTCGTAACCCCTGGTGATTTAAAGTTGGGAACCCGCCCTCTCGAATCTGCTCGATTTGGTGGAGTCATTGATAATGTAGGTGGTGAGTTACTTTCGCATCTCATTGCCCATACTCATCTATGGGGAAATGTAGCTTGTGTTGGACTTGCCGGTTCCCCTGAGCTTCATACCACGGTGATGCCAATGATTTTAAGAGGGGTCAGTCTTTTGGGGGTGAGTTCCGCCAATTGTCCAAAAGACGCTCGTCAGGCCATTTGGACAAAATTAGCCCATGAGTGGAAGCCTCAGTGGCTAGAAGACTCGGTGCGTAAAATTGTAAATCTTCAAGGAGTCCTCTCAGAATCTGAGGCCATGATTGCGCAAAAAACATATGGTCGAACTCTTGTAAAACTCATGAACAGCCCCACTTAATTGCGGAAGACCTTACCTCTCCGTCCTCTAAATATTTTGATTGATTACGAATTTTTGTTGATCGGACGGCTTTCTCGAAAACAAAGTTTTCGAGAAACACTAACAATTGATATGAGAGCCTCGAGCAAAGCGAGGGGCGAGGCTCATATCAATGCTAGTAAAAAATTTTATTAGAAATCAATAGTTTAACAGGCGGTAGGTACTCAATATCCGCAATTAAGTGGGGCAGTTTGTAAAACTCACCCATTGATTCTTAAACATTTTCCCCATAGTCTGCGCCATAACATAGGGGAATTTTTTATGAATCTAAAAACAATATTACTCGCATATCTCTTAATTTATGCTTTTCAACCAACAGCTCTCGCACAACTGTATTCAGGTTCAACAAAGGAAGAAACACAAATTGAAAATATGGTGTCTCAATTAAAAAGTGGAGACGTTATCGTTATCGGCGAAATCCATGACCATCCCAAACATCACTTCAATCAAAAAGAACTTCTTAACGAACTCTGGGCTCAAGGAGTTCACTTTGATGTTGGAATGGAGTTCTTTTATGATTTTCGAAAACAAAAATATGTAGATCAATACCTTTATAATAAGATTTCTGAAGCGGATTTCTTAAAACAGATGAATTGGGGAGGAGATAATTTCGATTTTTATCGTGACCTCGTTCTTTTGCCTCTTGAAGTAAATGGTTGGACTTATGCTATCAATGCTCCAAGAGAGCTCACTAGTGCTGTTGCAAAAGACGGGTTAGAAAACTTGTCACCTCATTTAAAAAACCTTTTACCCGTCGATTTTGAGATCGGAAATAATAATTACTTTGAACGCTTTAAAGAAGCCGTTGGTGGTGATCACGTTCCCAAAGACAAACTTGATAATTACTTTGCAGCTCAATCCATTTGGGATGATACGATGGCTTGGATGTCACTCTCTTCATTTGAACACTCAAAGAGTGATGTTTTTGTTATTATCGTTGGCGACTTTCATGTGGCTTTTGGTGGTGGACTTCCTGATCGACTCAAAGCACGAGGGGCACAACGAGTGATTACAGTTTCTCAAATAGATTCATCAGGGCTCAATAAATCTGAAAAGTTAGAATTATTAGAGCCAGATGCTCAATGGGGCCAACGTGCTGATTGGATTTGGCTCTCTGATCGAGAAGAAAGTAGCAAATAATGCAGATCACTGCTATTGAGAGCAATCGACAATTTTTAGATGGGGGTGCCATGTTTGGTAATGCCCCTCGTCCCGTTTGGGAAAAATGGATTGCTGCCGATGAACGAGGACGTATCCCCCTCGCCTGTCGCTGTTTC
>JAGRAB010000278.1 GCA_020435085.1 Bdellovibrionales bacterium
CTACTATAAATTTTGGCGAGACCTTATTAAGCCAAGAGGTTTTGAGGTTGATCGAGATTCATTGTCAGATTCATATGGAAAATTTAATATTCGTCCTTTGGAAAGAGGCTATGGTGTCACCTTGGGGAACTCATTAAGGCGAGTGCTTTTGAGCTCAATGATGGGATCTGCCGTTGCAGCAGTAAAGCTCGAAGGCGTTCTTCATGAGTTTAGTACAATTCCAGATGTTCTTGAGGATGTGACAGATATTATTCTTAACTTAAAAGAAGTTCGTTTTAAGCAATATGATCCAGAAATTAAAACCCTTCGAATTAATAAGCAAGGGCCTGGGACTGTAACAGCTGCGGACATTCAGTTAACAGATGGAATTGAAGTTCTCAATCCAGAACAACATATCGCCACTCTTGGTAAAGAAGCTAAGTTTGATGCTGAAATTATGGTGGAGTTTGGTCGCGGTTATATCGAGGCTGAGGGACGTGCGAAGGATCTTCCTGTTGGATTTATTGCTGTCGATGCTCTTCATTCTCCTATTCGCAGAGTGAATTACAACGTATCTACTGCACGAGTTGGGCAAAGAACAGATTACGATGCTTTGAGTTTAGAAGTTTGGACAGATGGTTCTTTAAAACCAGAAGAAGCAGTTGCTCTTGGCTCAAAAATTATTAAAGAACAACTTCAAATTTTCCTTACTTTTGATGAAACAATAGAACCAGAGGAAATTACAGAAGAAAGCAAGTCTCCACAATTGAATGAAAATCTTTTCCGCTCAGTAGATGACTTAGAGCTTTCTGTGCGCTCGGCAAATTGTTTGAAGAATGCCAATATTCGATACATTGGCGAGCTAGTGACACGTTCTGAGGCTGAAATGCTTAAAACAAAGAATTTTGGTCGAAAATCATTGAATGAAATTAAAGATATTCTTTCCAATATGGGATTAGGTCTTGGAATGAAGATTGATGGATGGCCTCCACAAGGTTGGGATCCAAATAATCCTCAAAAACCAGGATCTCAAGCTCAGGCGGATAGCGTAGGTACCGCAGGAATGGGAGGACCTCACCAATAATTAAGGTGAGGGAGTATTTCTCTTATTTTGAGATTAGAGATAAAACGGAGTAAAAAATGAGACATAGAGTTGATAAACATCATTTCGGTAGAAAGTCAGGCCCAAGAAAAGCTTTAATGCGTGGTCTTGTAGATTCTCTTGTTGAAAATGGCCGAATTAAAACAACAGTTGCAAAGGCAAAAGAGCTTCGTCGATATGTTGAAAAAGCAGTGACTATTGGTAAAAAAGGCGATTTAGCAGCACGACGAGTATTATTAGCAAAATATCCTAATAAAAATACTGTTTCGACAATTGTTGATGATCTTTCAAAGCGTTTTCAAGATCGTCCAGGTGGCTACACAAGAATTATTAAATTAGGAGCCCGTCCTGGTGATAGTTCAGAAATGGCATTTATTGAATTTGTTGATTATGAATATCCACAAAATGCTGAAACAACAGTAAAGGGCGATGAAACAGCAAAAGCAAAAGTTCGTGCTCAAGCTCGAGTTCGCGCAGCTAAGAAAAAACATATTCGAAAAATTCAAGCTCAATCTCGAAGAGTCAATCGTACAAAGTAATTGAAGCTCAAGAGAGAGTTAAAAGTAAAAGCCACTTCATCAATGGGTGGCTTTTTTATTTTGTGTAGGTGCGACATCGATAATTAAATAAGATCATTTTAAAAAAGTTAATTGTTCACTTTGAAATAGTCTTTATACCACTTATAAAACGCTGTGAGCCCTTCTTTTAAAGAAGTGCTGGGGTGATACCCAAAATCCTTTTTTAAGTCTGAAGAGTCTGCAAATGTGTCAGGAACGTCACCTGGCTGCATTTCTTTTAAGTTTAAAATAGCCTTTTTTCCAATAGTCTCTTCAAGAGTACTTATAAAGTCAGAAAGTAAGATGGGTTGATGACAACCAATATTATAAATGCGGTAAGGGGCAGTCGAACTTGCTGTATCTGGAACAAGGCTATCCCAACTGGGGTTGGGTTGGGCGGGGTGGTCGATGACTCTTACGACCCCTTCAATAATGTCATCGATATAGGTGAAATCTCTTTTATGGTGACCGTGATTAAAGACATCAATGGGCTTGCCCTCAAGAATAGCCTTGGTAAACAAAAAGGTTGCCATGTCGGGTCTTCCCCAGGGGCCGTATACTGTAAAAAACCTTAAACCAGTCATTGGTATTTTAAAGAGGTGAGCATAGGAATGGGCCATAACCTCATTGGCTTTCTTTGTGGCGGCATAGAGTGAGACTGGGTGTTCGGTTGGGCTATGGGTGGAAAATGGCATTTTTGTATTTGCTCCATAGACGCTACTTGATGAAGCAAAGACAAGGTGTTCGGTCCCGTGGTGGCGGGAGATCTCAAGGAGATTTAAAAAACCAGCCAGGTTAGAGTCAAGATAGGCATTGGGATTGACGAGAGAGTACCGAACTCCAGCTTGAGCCGCAATGGCAGCAATTCTTTGCGGTTGAAAAGAGGTGTAGGTTTTCTCCAAGGTCTTTTTGTCGGCAATATCAATTTTTTCAAAACGAAAATTTTCAAAATTCTCAAGTCGCTTGAGTCGGCTCATCTTTAATGAGACATCATAGTAATCATTGAGATTGTCTACCCCAAAGACTTCATCACCCCGCTCAAGTAAAATTTTAGCCAGTTGATTTCCAATAAATCCGGCCACACCTGTTACAAAAACTTTCATAAATAAACAATAAGGGAATTTATTCGCTTTTACAACCTAAAGGCTTTTATGATGAAGTTCTCTTTATTTATTGGAGGGGAGCAATTTAAAGTGGTTGAACTAGTTTACTTATTACTATGGCACTTTGATTTTTTAGAAAGTGTGATAAGTCGATTGATATTAGTTTTTACCTGGTAAGAAGGTTTTCAATTTGGCGGAAAACCGTTTCTATTTGGAATCGATCGATGGCTTCTGCGCGAGCATTTTGGCCAATGAAGTTTCTCAATTCAGTGGATTCAATAAGCCGCAAGAGACCTCCAGCGAGAGCAGGGCCAGAGCAAGGACCAACTAAAACTCCAGTATGACCCTCTTTAATGATTTCTGGAGTTCCTCCAGAGTTCGTTCCGACAGAAGGGGTGCCAGAGGCAAGGGCTTCTAAAAGAACATTTCCAAAATTTTCCTCATAGGAAGGCATGCAAAAAATATCTAAGGAATTCATGACTTGTGGAATATCAGTTCTATGTTCAGTCAAGGTTATTTTAGAACGTAGATTTTTTTTATCAATAAGATCATGAATGTGTTGGGCAAAATGATTACCTTCAAACGCAGTATTTGCACCAATCATGACAAAATGAATATTTTCGTGTTTTGAACAAATTATTTCAACGGCTTCGATAAACTCTTCGTGACCTTTGAGTTTATCAAGGCGGCCAATTAAGCCCACAAGAAGTTGATTGTCATTGGTAACGCCTAAGTCTTTTCGAATATTTTTATTTGCCGGGCGAGGTTGAAATTTTTCCGTATCGACAGCATTAGGTATGATAG
>JAGRAB010000279.1 GCA_020435085.1 Bdellovibrionales bacterium
TTCTAAAATTTAACCATAACGAACTCCTATCTTACCCTAATACTTACGATCAGGTTGTTTTTGGATCAATCAAGCAGGCCTATGACATGGGTTGTCGTGGGGTTGGAGCAACAATTTACTTTGGATCGCCAGAAAGCCGTCGCCAAATTATCGAAGTGTCTCATGCCTTTGAAGTGGCCCATCAAATGGGACTAGTGACAATCCTATGGTGTTACTTACGTAACAATGCCTTTAAAACAAGCAATCAAGACTTTCACACAGCTGCAGATCTCACTGGTCAAGCCAATCACTTAGGCTCAACCATTCAAGCCGATATTGTGAAGCAAAAGCTTCCCGAATGTAATGGGGGCTTCAAAACCCTTAAATTTGGAAAGCAGACTGAAAAGATGTACACCGAGCTTTGTTCAGATCATCCGATTGATTTGACCCGTTACCAAGTCGCAAATAGTTTCATGGGACGAATTGGCCTGATCAATTCTGGTGGTGCTTCAGGCGAAAATGACTTGCAGCAAGCAGTGATGACTGCTGTTGTCAATAAGCGTGCCGGAGGTCTTGGTCTCATATCTGGGCGCAAGGCATTCCAAAAGCCGATGAAAGAAGGCGTAGAAATCTTGCATGCTATTCAAGATGTCTACAGCTGCAAAGAAGTCACAATTGCTTAAATAGACTCGTATTGATATAACTTCCACCTTGAGTGATGAAATTCAAGATTTCATCATGAAAAAAATGGAGGTAATCAATGTCATTAATAAATCGTGCACAATCATTTACACTTTTTTTTTGTGAAGGTGTGGTGGAAAACTCTATAACTTTAAAACCTTCCCTAAAGTTGATTTGTCAGGCTTTTGGCAACCATCAGGTCTATGCATGTAACTCAGGAAATTCCTGCACAGTTTCACCAGAAGAAAAAATTTCCAAAGCAGCTAATAGTCTGTTTTGTCAAATTATATCTTTATCTGGTAGAGAATCTCATCATTTCATCTTATTTGCAATTGAAGATGGAATAAAAATTGCGCAAATTGCATTAAAGAAAATCAATGAGAAGAGTCTCAATATTCCTATTCATGTCTTCTGTTTTGGTGGAACGGATACTTTGATTTCAAACGATCTAGCTACTAAAGTCGAACATTATGTTTTCCTAAATCATTTAGAAAAAGAGCACACTATTTTAAATCAGATGGCTTCTGTCAACTCCAGAATGCAATCACAGAATAGCAATCTAACAGTTGCGATTTTTTTAGAAGCTTCAGAGATACAACGTCAAACAAACACTAGTCGCTATGGAAAAAACTTTTTTGATGTAGATTTTAGGAAGATAACTAAAAAAATCGAACATTATTTTAATGCTTATAGTGTCATTTTTTTAGACGAAGAGCTCAAGGAATCACCAGAAAACGGGGAGAACTGTCAGCTTTTGGCCTATAGTCGCCGCATCCAAGAAATAGCAAAAGAGGAATTAACAGAAGAAGTAAAAAAAGAGTTCACAGAGTACTAGATAGTGTCGTCAAAATAAA
>JAGRAB010000280.1 GCA_020435085.1 Bdellovibrionales bacterium
ATCTAAATTATGTAAAAAATAAAGTATTTAGAGAGTCGAGGGGTACTGGCTTGTTACAATTCAGTGGGGTCGCTTCTAAAACTGCAGTACAAAACCAATGTTAAAATTAAGGCCTACACGGGTAATTAACGATGGAAACCCTGAAATTTCAGATGGTTTTCCTGATCCTGAAGAGTAGTTTTCATTATTTACTGTTGAACCCAGCTCCAAAATAGCTTGATGGCCGAAGAGCTCTGCACTGGCAAATAAGCCTCCCCACTCCAACCATTTTGTAAGAAATGTGACCTCTACACCAACGGCTCCCGTTAGATCCAAGTATTCTTGAGAACGATTGGTATTAAAACCAAATCCAAATATATCTGCCTCAAAGTATTCATAAGCTAAACCCAATCGATAGTAAGGAGACCAAAAGTTTTCATGCCAAATACGACTCCCAATTTCAAAACTTAAAATATCTGATCGTGTAAAATTATAAACTTCACCTGCGACAGGACCCGTTGGTCCTGGTTCTTTATCATTTGAAGTTTCTGTTTCATAATAGGTAAGAACATACATTATTGATTTTTTTCCATGTTGACGATGATTTGCTAAGCGGACTCCAAAAACTTGAAAATCTTCTTCAGAAATAACATCATTATTGTGTTTAACACCTGCACCACCACCAAGAGGACCAAAGTACCATCGACTCACAATGGGCTGAGGTGGTTTTTTTAAGGCAATAGATTCTAACGGTTTTTTTACCTGTTGATCCAATGCCCATACCATATAGGAATTTTGACCAGAAACAGGGTGCCATTTTTTTTGATTTTTTTCATATAATATTCCCGCCGCCAATTCTCCAGATCTTGAAAGCACTCGTCCTTTCAAAACCAAAATTTTCCCCTCATGAAATAAAATCTCAGCACCCTGTAACTTTAAGTTTGTTCCAAAAATCTTTAAAAGTTCTGTCGAACCCTCTGGGCAAATCCAGCGAACACTTCCCTCTTTTTCAATAGTCCAAAAAGCATTTTGTACTTGTTGAGGAGCCACTAAAATCACACTGCCATAAGTAACGCCCGTACATCTTCGAGCTGTGACAATTTTTAAATAGTCATTTTTTGATGAAAGTTGAATTTTGTCACCACGGTGAAAGAAGGTTTTAAATCCAATTTTTTCATTGGAGTCAAATCCCACGCGATTGACCCATTTCGGACTTCCTTCTAAGTACTGTATGAGTCCTATAAAATCATTTGGAGTGACCTCTTTTTCTTGTGCAAAGACAGTTCCTGAAAATAATAAAACAAAACAAATGAACCATTGGTATCTCATCCTTT
Organism: Bdellovibrionales bacterium; assembly: GCA_020435085.1. GTDB lineage: Bacteria > Bdellovibrionota > Bdellovibrionia > Bdellovibrionales > UBA1609 > JABSOQ01. Next base: position 1,314 of record JAGRAB010000280.1, read on the forward strand.
AAAGATACATTCTCACTCGTATCCATTGGATGACTTTTCACTTTTCTGGATGTTAGCCTGGTGGGAGGCCAATGCTATTTTTTCAAATGTAAGTCTACCGCCAAAGGCCAGTGATCAGAAACACCACTTAAAGTCTCCATTTCATAGCTATTGGGTCCACCTGTTTTTGACACTTGCTCCTTATAGGCGTTGGCCATACGAAAAGAATCTCTTAATACCACCCAACCCTTTTCTTTATTCTCAAGCACCGGTGACCATAAGATCATATCCAAAAAACTCCAACTATCATAGGGTTCGTAATATGTTGTTCCGGGGCATGTCTGGCACATGACCTTATGACCAACAATCCACATTTCCTTTGTTTGGCGATCGACGATATTTTCTTTTTCATCTTCTCTTTTGGGAACATTAAAGTCACCTGCCGCCATCACTAACTGATCTTTTGGAAGTCGACTTTTTAGCCGGTTTAAGTGCTCAAAAGCTTGCTCACGCATCATTGTTGGATGAAAAGGGGCGGGAAAATGAACCCCAAAAACTGTTAACTTTTCGCCATTTGGTAACTTCAATGTTGCCTGAAGAATACCTCGTGTATCTTCTACTTTTGCTTTTTCAATACCTTTAAAAGGAATAGGATGCAAACTTGCACTTCCAACAAGAGGCAGGCGAGACATCAGAGCAACATCAATACCCCGTTTATCAGCTCCTTCAATAAGTACAACAGTTGGGTAGTGAAGTCCTTTTTGATTAAGACGCTTCAAAATGCCTTTGTTTTCCACTTCTTCTAAAACAAGAATATCGGGGCCTAAACCATTTTTAATTTGACGAATAGATTCGGCAACCACAGATAACTTATGTTCAACGACTTTATCCGACCAATCCCAAGCCAAACATTGATGCCGCCATTTTTTTTGAGCCATTTTCTCACATTTTTTTTTGTGCGCTTTTGATTGTTTTTTGGGAAGAGGCAAGTAAGTTTCATCACTTTTCCCTTTGTCATGCTGATTATCAAATAGGTTCTCAACATTAAAAGCCATAAAAACAAGATCATCTTTTTGAGTTTGCCAATCTGACTTATACTCCAAACCCAAATACTCAGAGGACTTGTTTTTTTTCAGAGCAGAATCTGGCGATTGGCAACCGATAAAAAATGGTAAAATTAAAAATGTGATAAAGAAATAAAATTTGCGCATCTACAATGCCTCCCCCAAAAAAATCACATTTGTAGTCGCATGATGAAATTTCCACAGCCCCTACTTGGGACATAAATTAGTGCGCGCCGATGATTTTGCAATAAAAATACAAAATAACGCACATTGAAAATTCATTATTCAGAAACTGCCGGAACATAAGGAAGGTGAGCTTGAAGACGATCATCCAAAGCTCTTGAAAAAGCCTCTTTAAAATCTGCAAAAATACTGCGTGCATCCTCTAAATTTTGATGCCCAATGGCCATAAATCCCATTTTCCCTTGAGAACGAGCTTGAATCATATGTGGCAATATCCCTCTTTTATTTTTTCGATTGGCCATCGGAATATTTCCAACATAAGATGGCAAGTATTTTGAAAAATCTGTCTGATAAATAAAATCTAAGAGCTCCTGATCTGACGAAAAAGATTTCAGGCCTTCATGATAAAAATTATCTGTCCCTTCATAAAAAAGTGGAATCAATCTTCCCTCATTATTCATGGCATACCAACGATAAGACTCCATACTCCCCTTTTTACGTCCACTGGAGTTTTGAACAGCATCAGTTAACTGTACCATCGCATCCACCGTATGAGTTCCTCCACTGCGAGCATTGATTTCGATCAACCACACGGTTTCTTTTTGAGTTTTTGGGTCACGAGAGACAATGGTATCCATAGCAAATCGCCCACGGTACCCTTGACGACGAAGCTTCTCTCCCATTTTTAAACCCATTTTATAAATCTGCTGGCAAATCGCCTTAGACATTGCCGGGTAAATGGCACCTTCAAAAACCCCTTCTGTGCCAGGAATAAATTTTTGATCATGACAGCCCATCACTTGAATATGATCTGAGTAAACGTCAAATTGTCCTGACGGCGACCAGGGATTGCCATCTTCTGTGATAACAATGTTTTCAATAAAAGCCTCTGCAACACCGCCATGAGCAAACATTTCTTCAATAAAATTTTCTGCATTGAGATCTTTATTAACTGGTTTTACAATTTTATAAATATCTTCCATTATTTTTTGAATATTGAGCTTTTTAGAGAGTAATTCTTTTTTAAGAGTTTTTGAGATTTCCAACGTGGCATTACCTTGCCCAGAAGTTCCTTGATTTTTTTTAAGCATCACTTTTTTGACAGATTGTTGGGCTAATTTTTTAAGTGCGAGAACTAATTCTTTTTCAGATGAAATGTCTGTGTATGCGGTTGTTTTTTGCACCCCTGATTCCTCAGCAATCCTATGAAAATTTGATTTCACCTCAACAAAGGCATTCACCTTGGGGTTTCCAAATATAGAAATATCAAGTTGATCTGCGAGAACCCCTTCTAATGGAGTCGTTATAAATGTCTTCATAAAAACGGGATATTGTCGGTGATTTGTTAATCGATCAATAAGTTCGCGCAACCGAAGGAGCTGACTTTTGTTTTTTGGTTCTAAAATTTTTTGAGCCAATGGAAGCGAAGAAGCATCATTCATATTAAAAAAATGAATCCTCTGCATGGCAGATTCTATTTTTTCGTCATCCATTAAATATTGCTTTAAATAGTTTCTTACAGAGGCCATCTCAAGAGGCACACTCGTGACAATGAGTAATTGAGCGGCAGGTGATTTTGCTAAATTCATAACTTCAATACCAACTCCACGTAGCTCATAAGCATCAATAGCTTTAATTTTTCCAATAACATGGTACGGAAATGTCATAGATGGAAAAAATACTTTCAACGAGGGCTGAGACTCCCCTCGTTCTCCTCGCTGACGAAGAGCTTCTTCCGTTTTTTTCCAAGCATCGAGGTACTTTTCTCCACGGGTATCTAAAAGTGCTTCACATGAGTTGGAAGCCCCTGGTGGAAGTTGAAGTGTATCCCATTGTTCTATAGCAAAGGTTGAGCCCGAAAAGCTTATGAAAAAGCATAAGGTTGTAAATATAAAAAAGGCTTTATTTTTAAGAGCTTTCATCAAGTCATCCTATTGGCAAAAATATTTGCACAGAACGTACCAATTTATAGCCCCATTTTAAAATGTAAACCATTGAAATTATTATATGTTTTTATGCCGACATGTAAAAAACCGGCACAAAATGACGGCTTTTGTCGGCGACTTTTGATTTAAAATGATTGATTTAAAATTTCTCTAAACCATGGGATTCAAGCATTTCTACAACAGTTTTAGAAAGCTCCCCCTCAGGCACTGATTTTAAGCTCATCTCACAGCACTGTATGTAGCCTAATATTCTTTTA
>JAGRAB010000281.1 GCA_020435085.1 Bdellovibrionales bacterium
TCGAGTAAGTCTTTATTAAGCAACTCTTTTCCTGCTTCTTTATTGAGTGAACTTAAATTGTCAAAAATTCTATTTTTGGAATCGGGTTTTAATAACTGATTCAACGGAGAAATTTCTTGAAGCCACTCATGAACAAATAAAAGGTCAAAAAATGTGAGTTGAAGTCCACGTCCAAAACAAATAGGACCGGGTTCATAGCCAGCAAGAGAAGAGTTGATAGCTCCAATTCCCCAGAAATCTGTTTCAAATCGTGATGTCGGTGCGAGCGATAGGTTGCAGTGCTTTGGAGACTTTAAACTCACAGGTCCTAAATCTGTTTCAAATACATTTTGTATATCATTGGCATTGGGGAAATAAATAAAGTCATCAATGCCCCAAAAATAATAAGGCTGGTTGTGATGACGATTTCCATTTTGCAAAAGAAAAACATCTCCAAGAAGAGAGGGAAGAACTGGAGTTTGATGGATGGGGGAGAGCCCCTCTCCGGTGGCGACAAATATTTTTTCTTGGTGAAGGTTTAATTCAGGAATATTAATAAAAGTATTCAGTTGATCTTTAAAGCTCGATGCTAAGTATCCATCTAAAACAGGTCGAAGCCAACGTAACCGCTCAGTATGATTTGTTGGAGAGTCTGAACTACAATAAACTTCAAATCCTTTTTGAGTAAAAAACTCTTTGACCTTCTTTTCGTGGATAGGATTTTTTTGTGAATGTAAAAGGCATATGGCAACCGTTTTTGCTCGACTCATTTCAAGCTTGCTGGCCAAAAATGTGAGCTCTTCGTCACTTATCTCTTTTAACACTTCACCACTTGAAGAAATGCGCTCTTGAAGCCCAAAAAGAAGATGTTCACTTAAAGGGGAGGGGCTTCTGGCGGGATGTTGAGTGAAAGACTCATTGACAATAGGGAGGTTCATATCAAGCCAATGCTCAAATCCTTCTGTGACAATAAGGGCAGGAGATGAGCCGAGGCGTTTTTTTAAAACCGTCTTTGAAGCTTTGAGAGAAAGGACAATTTTATTGATATCACCAATTTTGGCTGTTTGCCAAAAATCAGCGATTGCCTTTTCTAGAGGGATCTTGGGTAAATAGTACCGTTGAGAAAAAGCGGGGCCATTTCCATCGGGTGTCGATGAAATTTCCATAAAGGATTCGCTTTGTGAAATACAGATATTATAAGCCATCTTGAATCCCGTTGATTGAATCCTCGATTATAGGGTACAACTTTTTAAAGTACCAACAAATTAAAGGAAATGACGCTTGAAAGTATCTGAAGAAATTTTAAATTTAAAGCCCTATTCACCAGGAAAGCCCATTGAGGAAACCAAACGAGAGTATGGGTTAAATAAAGTTTACAAACTTGCAAGTAATGAGAATCCTTTAGGTCCCAGCCCTAAAGCAGTAAAAGCAATGACCGAAGCAATGACTTCGCTGCATCGGTACCCAGATGCTTCATTTTATGAGCTTCGTCAAGCTTATGCCAAACATTTTCAATTGAGTTCTCACGAAATCACTTTTGGCAATGGTTCCAATGAGCTAATTGATTTATTGATTCGCGTATTTTGTGCTCCAGGAGAGAGTGTTTTGACCTCGGAGTCAGCGTTTATTGCCTACAAAGTTTGTGCGCAAGCGGCAAGAGTTCAAATTCTTGAAACTCCAATGAAAGAGGATTTAAAATTTGACCTCAATACTCTTCAAAAAACATTGAAAGAAAAACAACAAAACCAAAAAATTCGATTGGTATTTATTGCTAACCCGAATAATCCCACTGGTACTTATGTCTCCACCAGTGAGTTGGATGCATTTTTAAAATTTACGGAAAGTTTAAAAGATATTCTCGTCGTTATTGATGAAGCCTATTTAGAGTTTGTACGTGCAAAAGATTATCCCAGTGGTCTTGAGGCGTTTAAGAAATATAAAAATGTGGCTGTTTTAAAAACTCTAAGTAAGGTTTATGGGATTGCTGGAATTCGAGTGGGAGCATTGATTGCTCAGCCAGAAATTATCGAATTGATTGATCGTGTGCGAAACCCATTTAATGTGAACTCTTTGGCCCAAGCAGCAGCTTTGGCAACTCTTGAAGACAAGGATTATCTTGAGCAAGTTCAAAATATCAACTGGAGTGGCTTGGATAGCTACTATGAGGAGCTTGAGAAAATGGATGTTCGATATTGGAGGTCTGAGGCCAATTTCATCCTTATCGATACATTTCGTGATCACAAAAAAATATTTGAAGCCCTCTTGAGGCATGGCGTTATTGTGCGACCTGCTGTGGTAAGAGGCAAATCTTCATTTATTCGCCTTAGCGTGGGCTTAAAAGAAGAAAATGAGGCTGCCATTTCCGCTTTGAACAAGGTATTAAAAGATATCGATAAAATAGAATCATAAAAATGAAAAGCGGTGAAATACCATGAATCTTCAAGTTGTAACCATTGATGGCCCTGCGGCTTCTGGCAAGTCTTCTGTCAGTCGGGAGTTGGCTCGAGAAATGGGGTGGCGTTGGGTTTCAACGGGAGCTTTTTATCGAGGTTTGGCTTATGTGGCTCAAGCTACAGGTGTTGATATTGGAAGCGAAGAGGCTTTAAGTCGGCTCGCACATTCAAGCATATGGGAAGTTCAATTAGGAGAAGATCGTACCAAAGTTTTTCTTAATGGAAATGATGTAACCGAAAATATTTATCGAGAAGAGGTGGGAACAGCAGCGAGCCAATTGAGTCTTTATCCAAAAGTACGCGCGAGTTTACTTGCAGCACAGCGTGCCTGTGCGAATGCTTCTTCTTGGCTCGTTGCTGAAGGACGAGATTGTGGCACGGTGGTATTTCCAGAGGCACCATTAAAAATATATTTAACAGCTCGATCTGAGGCTCGTGCTCAGAGAAGAGCTGCTGAAGAGGGAAGTAGTCTTGAAGAAATGCAACGTGTGCAAGCCGAAAGAGACAAGCAAGATACCACACGAAAAGCGGCCCCCTTACAAATTCCAGAAAATGCACATGTTATTGATACGAGTTCTATGGAGCTCAATGAAGTGGTTGATGCCGTAAAGGCATTGGTTGAAACTTCATTACAGCTTTAAAAATATTTTTTCAAAGAATCAATCACATACATTAATGAGTTTTCATTGCCAAGGGGGCAAAACACAGCTCCCCAATAAATCGTGTAAATAGCAATGACTTGATCTTGTGAAAGGTGGGGAAAAAATTGACGAATCTTTTCTAAAAACTTTTTTTCAATTTTTCGAAGTTGATCGCCCATGGGGTTGTTCGCTCGAACATTTGCCATAACAAATGCCGAAATATAAGGGGCTTTTTCGTGAAAGCTTCGTGCCTGTTGGAGAGATTCCAAAAACAGCCCCTTTTCCCAAAGATGAAAGCGATCAGAATTCAAACCAACAAGCTCTTCACCAATGATCTTTATGGCTTCCTCTAAGATTCCTATTTTTGAACGACCAAAATAATAATAAATAAGAGATCGTGTGACTTTTGAGGATCGAGAGAGCTCCGAGAGAGTCCATTTTTGATGTCCTTTCCTTAAGTCGAGTTCAATTGTCGAACTTAAGACCTTCCAATAGACGTCATCTTTTTTGGGTCTTTGCTTTTCAGTCATGTCTTATTTTGACAATAGGTTATGAAAGTTGTCAAAAAACTTTGGGAGGATTGATGAGTTGACAGAATTTGAGAGAATTCGTCAGTGGAAAAAGTGGAAAAGAGGGGGGAGCTATCGTATTCTTTTCTTGCTGTTAATACAGCCGATTGTCCAAGGGGAGATTGAGAAGGTGTTTGGAGTGTGAACTCCAAAAAGACAGGGGAAGGGCTTCCAGGTTTCTGGAAGCCTTTTTTATTTCTTTTGTCCAGATTGGGCTCTAAGCGTCGAAAAACTCTCAGTGAACCTCTCAACTATTCCGATTTATAGGCCATGAAAGAAGCACCTATTCCATTGAATGAGGAAGCTCGCTAT
>JAGRAB010000282.1 GCA_020435085.1 Bdellovibrionales bacterium
CGTCGAAGAGATAAGTTATTAAAAGAAATATATCTCCAACCATCTTGCATATGATTCCAGTTTTCTGATTTTTTGTAGAAGTGGGACCAAAACATATTTTCTGGTTCAGCAGCTTGCTGAGCTACAGAAATATCATTCTTTTGCGAATCTATAGGGAGCACAAAGCGTCGCATTTGCACTAAATCCCAATGTTCATGTTCTTTTAATGTATTTGTAAGAAGATCAGATTCAACAATGGAGTTTTCATTTAAGAATAAAAGGTATTCGCCATTTGAGAGTTTGACGCCAAGGTTTCGGGCAAGTGCTGTTCTTGTTGGCAGACGGTTTTTGGAGAGTTCATCAAATTGTGGGATTTGAACAAATTTAAAATTCCATTGTGCTGTTTGTTGACGGACGAAATTTAAAGTAGAGATTAAGTTGTCTTGAGAGCTGCCATCGTCAATAAGTATGACTTCAAAATCTGCTTTATCCATAGTTTGCGTCAATAATGACTGTAAAGTTTCCGTCAATGTTTCTTTTGAATTTCGAGTTGTAATAATAACTGAAAATAATTTTACTTTTTGAATGGGCGTACGAATTTCAAAAAAAGGCTGAATAATAGGCTCCAGATCTGCATTTACAGAAATGCGACGATCAAAGATATCAACACCTGGTGTAGGATGCACTTTATAAGTAGGAAACTGTGTTTTAAATCTTTTTAGAAAATCATAAATACTTTTTGGGCTAAAGAATTCATCTGATTTTTCAAATGGATAAGGAAAATAAAAGAACGTTTTCTTTTTGAGCCAATCGGGAAGGGCTCGAAAGGCTTCAATGGCGTGCATGCGTTTGTGAGCGACAATAGTCGCATGAAACTGTGTAGCTCGTTCATTTAATTTTGTAAGAATGGCATCGGTGAGGGTTGCATTATTACCAAGGATTAATTGAACTCCGACTTTCATATCAAGAATTTGATCCAAAATTTTCAGCGGAGTTTGAAGTTGGCGTGAGTTGATTTGCACAATTGGAATTAAAGAAAAACGATGAATGGTTTCAATAATGAGTGGCAAATCCTGAGAGTCCAACGCGTTGCAAGGAATGAGAACTGCTGAATAGTTTCCGGATTGAGCTTTTCGGAGGCTATTGACAATATCATTGTGAAGTCTCTCTTGCTTTGAAACTAGACCTAAGCCTGGGCAGTAAGAGCATTTTAAGGGGCAATCTGCCTTAATTTGTAGCTGATAATAGCGTTGATTGGCACTTTCTAAATCCAAATGCTCGTCTCCTTAATCAGTCCTCAGAATCATCTCCCTCGAGATGGGTTTTCACAGAAGCCCTAAAGAATATAGGAAATGAACCTTTTTAGCATACATCTCCAATAAAAGGAGTCAATCAGCATACTAATGTTTTTAGGAGCTTGACGCTTCAAATAGAAATTCTTAGTTTTTAAATATGATTTCGATAATAACACCATTGATAACAACTCTTGAAAAGCGCAATCGTTGGTTGGAGGAAATATCTCTTCAAAATTTTCCAGCGAAGGCTCTTCAGGTGGTTTTTGTTTCAGCAAATGAGAAACTACTTAAAGATATTCCGGTCACTTCGTTTTCAGTGAGAACGGCTTTGGTTGGCCAAAAAGATGTTTCTTTGATGAAAAATATTGGTATTCGTCATGCCTCTGGAGATCTACTTTTTATTTTGAATGAAGACACCATTTTTGATAATGGTGAAGACTTATTAAAACTCTACGAATTTTTTCTTGAAAATAGTTTAGTAGATGTAGCCATTGGTTACACCCTTCTTCATTGGGTTGTCGAAAATAAAAAAGGCGAACAGCCACATATTTTAAAATCTCAAGTTTTAGATTTTTCAAACAAATTCAATTTATGCTTTCGGCGACGATGTATTGAAAAAGGATTTTTATTTGGAAGATATGTATTTTCAAAAGATCTTTTGGATGAGCTTCATGAGTTCGGCTTTCATGTTCAAAAATTAAAGTGGTTACAACTTCATCAAAAGAAAAGCATGATACCTCTTTTGGGATCTATTTATTTATTTTGGCAACAATTTCACTTTTCTTTGGAGCGTCTTGCCAAGACTCATCATTGGCAGAAGTTGATTTATGGGCTAGAGATTTTTCAAGGAATTCTTGAGAAAAATACTCAATGGTTTCAAAAAGTTTATCGAATATGGAAACCATTAGCTGAAAAAAAGTGGCATCAAGGTCTCATGATTTTTCAATCTTATTTGCAAAGAGCGATCATCCATCTTCGAGCGTTGAAAACGCGCTGGGTACCTAAAATTAAAAGTCAGCTATCAGAAAAAATATATGTTCCTCATCTCACATCGTCAGATCAAAAGCGGCCAAATCAACAAATGGAAAATTCAGAAATAAAAAAAGAGATTCGTCCACCAAAACATGAACCTCTTTTTGTCATCAAAAAAGATAAAGACCTTTAGGAGTTGGCACCCACAAACTCAGAAGCCTTAGCAAAGGCTTTTTCGATTTGGCTTCTATCGGAAACAGCTCCTTGAGCAAAGTCAGGTCGTCCGCCACCTTTTCCACCAAGAGTCTCAGCAACAGCTTTTAGAAGTTGTCCTGCAGGAAGGTCTTTTGTGAGATTTTTACTGACAGTCACAATCAAGGGGTGAGAGGCCTCTCCTTTTCCGATCAAGACAATCACTCCTGATTGAATTTTATTTTTCAATTTATCAGAGAGATCACTTAAAACTTTTCGATCGTCCATGGGGATATCTGCTAAAATCAATTGCGACTCAATACCATTCTTCGAAAACTTTTTTGCAGAATTCAAAAGATTATCAATACTAATGTTGTTTCCTTTAAGGGCCTGTACCTCTTTTTCTAAATTTCTTACCTGTATTTTTAAATTTTGAATGTGCTCACTGACAAAATATTTTTGATCATTCAAATATTGTATCCAGTTTTCATTGAGGCCTGAGATCTCTCGAGCTTTTTGATTTTCAGTAGTGTTTTTCATAAGGAATCGAGTGGCCGCATCACCTGTGATGGCTTCTATTCGTCGAACCCCTGAGCTCACACCGGATTCACTCACGATTTTAAAAACACGAATAGCAGAAGTATTATTCACATGAGTTCCGCCGCAAAGCTCTGTTGAAAAATCACCCATGCGAATCACGCGCACTTCATCTCCGTACTTTTCACCAAATAGAGCTAAAGCTCCCTCAGCAATGGCTTGTTGATGACTGGTTACTTTTGATATCACTTGGGTCCCACGAGCGATTTCTGAATTTACAAGTACTTCAATCTTTTCCACTTCTTCATTTGACAACGGTTTATTATGAGTAAAATCAAAACGAAGCCTTTCAGCATCCACTAAACTACCTGCCTGCTGAACATGTTCCCCCAGTGTTTTTCGAAGGGCTGAGTGAAGCAAGTGAGTCGCAGAATGATTGGCGGCGGTACTTCTTCGATCTAACTCGGTCACTTTTAATTGGCAAATGTCATTGACTTGGAGTTGACCATCTTTTACTTGGATATGGTGAAGGAAAACATTGTTTTGTTTGGTACAATCAAGAACATCAGCCATTCCTTGAGAGGTTTGAATAACTCCGGAGTCACCAACTTGTCCGCCACCCTCAGCATAAAAGCATGTTTTGTCTGTAATGAGAATACCGGATTCCCCAGTTCTTAATTTTGAAGTAGCTGTTGTGCCATTGGAAAGGCCAAGAATTTTTGCTTCATTGAGTGTTGTTGTTTCATAACCCTTGAATTCGGTGGCCCCATTTTTTTTAAAAAGATCTTGAGAGAATGTAACGAGGTGAGCGGCGTCACCAGAAATAGTTTTTCCTTTCCAGCTAGCTTTGGCTTTATTGCGGGCCTCTTGCATTTTGTCTTCAAACCCTTTCTCATCAACTTGAAACCCTTGTTCGCGAGCCATAATTCGAGTTAAATCAACAGGAAACCCAAAGGTATCATAGAGTTTAAAAACCAAATCTCCATCAACAGTTGTTTGATTTTTTGATTTTAATTTATTTAATGAATCATTCAAAATTAGTGTGCCTTGATCCAAGGTTTGAAGAAAGCGTTGTTCTTCGTCTTTGACGGTAGAAAGAATAAGGTTTTTCTGTTGATTCAACTCAGGGTAGACGTCGCACATTTTTTGAATGACCTGATCAACAACATCAGGAAGAACACTGTTTTCTGTGAGTTGTCTTCCATAGCGAATACCTCGGCGCATGATACGTCGAAGAACGTATCCTCGTCCATCATTCGATGGAAGAACGCCATCTCCAATGAGAAAAGCCGAGGCTCTTGCGTGATCGGCAAGAACACGCAAAGCCATATTTGATTTTTCATAACTTAATTTTTCTTTTGGATTGAGATCTTTTAATGTTTTGAGGTATTTGACGCCACTCACTCGGGTGGCTCGTTCAATAAGATCCATAAAAAGATCTGAGTGATAGTTACTGATTTCGCCTTGCATGACAGCAGAAAGCCTTTCCAATCCCATCCCAGTATCAACAGAGGGCTTGGGAAGCGGGATTTGTTTTCCCTCTTCGGTCTCATTAAATTGCATAAAGACAAGATTCCAGATTTCCATAAAGCGATCGCCTTCGCCGCCCATCACATTATCTTTGGGGTTGCCAGGTACTTCAGGACCGAGATCTATAAAAATCTCAGAGCATGGACCACAAGGGCCAGTGTCTCCCATGCGCCAAAAATTATCTTTTTCTCCATACCTGTAAATACGATCTTTAGAAACCTTTTCTTGTTTCTCCCAAATTTCTGCAGCTTCATCATCGTTTTGAAAAACTGAAACATAAAGGCGGTTTTTATCAATTCCCATTTCTTTGGTAATAAACTCCCAAGCAAAGTGAATCGCGTCCTTTTTGAAGTAATCTCCAAATGAAAAATTACCAAGCATTTCAAAAAAAGTATGATGCC
>JAGRAB010000283.1 GCA_020435085.1 Bdellovibrionales bacterium
TAATGGATAAGATAAAATGTCTCTGGTTTTACTGTTGATTTTGCCATGGGTCCTTATACTCTTATTTTTCTGAAGTTGTCATGGCCTCGGGCCTCACCTTCCATTTTTTTTAAAAAAACTGTCTAACTTATAAGCATATGTTTTTGTTGATTTTTTTTAATATTTCCCCTTATGAAATTGAAAATCGTGCCGATAAATAATTATGTTCCAAAAAATATTACTCTTTATTTTGAGCTGTTTTTTTATTGCATGCAGCTCAAAACCAGAAGTTCCACAAGGTCAGCCTCTTCAACGGGCAGATATAAAACCAGCAATTTCTAAAAATTCTCAAACCAAATGGTTTCCTAATAACCAAAATCGCTATGGTCGTTTTGTTGTTTCCTCAGGTCTTCGCTTTCAAGAAGCTGATTGCCAAATTTATTCAAAACCCAATTTTTATAGCGAAAAACTCAATACCGCAAAAGGTGGAAAAGACATTTGGACCGAAGATACAGGGTCTGCTTGGTATAAAGTTTATCGAGATAAAAAGTATGGTTATATGAGCAAAATTTGTTTTAATAACTGATTTAGCGATCAATTAAAAAAGCAATTACAGAAATTCCAATCACCACAAGAACAGCTGCCCCAATAACAAAAGGTTTTATCGGCCATTGCGGTGTTGTTGTCGTATTTGGGGCTGCCTCTGCCTCTAAAGAATGCATATGAGTGGGGTTATCCACAGGCTTTGTGGATAATTCTGACGAGGTCGTCAAAGGTGAGGGTTGAACAGGAGTTTCTCTTTGCTTTTTAGGAGTCGTCGCCGTTGGTTTTCTTAATGGAGTTGGTGATGACGATGTCTTAGGTCGAACTTTTCCTACTACTTTTTTTCGAATAGGTCCTTCTGCCTGAGAGTCTCCTCCCTCATTGGCCAATTGTTTTTTAAAATCTCGTTCTAAACAAAATCCACCTTCAAATGACTGTCGATATTTTTTTCTTTTATCTCCAGTTTCAGAATGTACATATTCACTACTTTCAAAAATGGTTTGGATAACTGCACCGTTTTTAAATGAAAATACACTTGATAATTGTTCAATTGATTCAACTCCAACAGCACCAAATCCGCAAACAGACTCTAAAATAAGAACAATACGATCTAACTGAGCTTCAAAAGATAATTGAGAAAAGCCTGGGTAATCACGTATGAGCTGCTGAACCACTTGAAGGTCCCTGTTTTGAATACTTCGAATGCGACTTTTTGATTGCGTGTCTGTCATGTCTTCCCCCCATTTATTCTAATGGAATACAGGGGGAATGACTAGGGCGTGTCCTCATTGAGGCTCTTATTTCTATGACCTTTGACCAGACAAAACGTCAATATATCCTAGAAAAAAGCGGAAGCTTTAAAGGAGTATCTATCAATGTCTAGGTGATGAGAGTACTCTGCTGCTAGTTTAAATATAAGAAGTTTAAACTCAGCTCCTCCAAAAAATTGCGCGCCACTTGCTGTTGCAGAAGCTGATGTTCCAGAAGTGACAGATGGGTCAAAAATAGAATTGCCCGCAACAGAAAGCTCACCATCGCCATGAATGTATCCAATTCCGACATATGGCTCTGCAATCACCAAATTTTTACTCGCAATAAGTTGTATACCTGTAATGGTATTTTTAAATGTAGAGTTCACTTCAACGCTTGAAGTGACTGGATCTGGCTGTTTAAAAGTAAGATCTGTTTTTGTGAGATGTCCTTTAATAGCAATTGAAAGGGGCAGAAAACTTAAAACAGTCTCTGTGGGTGACCACTTCGCTGCCGCAGACATATTTTGAAATTTAAAGTTACTATCTCCAATTTCTGGAATAATTAATGCTTCAAAAGTAAACCCGAGAGGCACTGTGATAATACCTAATACGCCTCCAGAAGGAAGAATGGGAATATCTGCATTGGGATCTTGTTCTTTCACAAGCTTTTCAATTTTTTCTGCTTTTGAGCCGCTCAATACAAGACCGACTTCAAAACCAAAAAGAGAACCCAATGGTGCGGCACCAGAAACTGATGTATGCGTAAAAACACCAGTGAAGTCGCTCACTATGTTTTCCATATCCTTCTTATCAATATTGTCAAATTGGATATCTTGCGCCCATACACATGAAGACATTCCCATCAATACTATCAAAAACAAAGTTTTTAATTTCCACATAAAGCCCCCATCAAACATCTTTCAATTTTGTATAAAGATACATTCCACCCCAAAAAATCAATATGTACAAGGCTGCCAACCCAGGAAAAGACAGATTTTGTTCCATTGCCTTTTCCACACTTACCCCTAACAGTTGACTTGGCGAATCAATAAGGTGAGAAAAAACCTGCATGGGAAAATATTTTTTCACTGACCATTCAAAGTTCCACTCCAAAAAATAACCAAGAAATGGTTCTATCAAAACAGACCAAGCAATAAAAATAGTTACAGCTCCAATAGACCTTGGAATCAAAAGTGCCACAAACAAACCAAAAGAAAGAATGCCTCCACAGCGAAGAGCAACTCCTGCTAACTCTTTCCACTTTTGAAAAAATTCACTTGTATTTAAACCAGCAAACACTTGAATAAGAATAACAAGTGTTATCCAAGCAAAAATGGTCAATAGACAGGCTTGAAAGAATTTACCTAACAACAACTCTTCTTTTGAAAAACCATCAATCACATGTTGCTTGAGCACTCCCAGTTCGCGCTCTTTGATCGACAAACCCATGATTGAAAAAGCCAAAATGGGTTCAAAAAAACCAGAAAAATAAAAAAAGAAAGGATAGAGTTGCAAAGAGGGCTGCCCTATCAATGATTGAAATTCTGAAACGGCCGATTGCTGTAAAAAAAACTCAATCAATCGCGCTCCCATCCAAACTGTCATTGAGAGACAAATCACATAACCTAGGTTAAAGGTCCAAAATGAGCGATAGCTTTTGAGTCGAAACCACTCCCACTTAATGATTCGGATCATTTTTTTAATACCTCGATAAAATGTTCTTCTAAAGAACGACGACAAAGTTTAATTTCTGAGAGCAAAATACCACGGTCATAGCAATATTGATTAATATCCTCTCCTCGAACATCTTTTGAAACAAAAAACTGAAGATAAGAATCTTTTTTTTCTATTTTTTCATGACGCGGAAATTGACTTAAAACTTCAAAAAGCCGCTCCTCATCTCTGGCTTTAAGCTCATACCAAGTTTGACCTTTCAACACTTCTTCAATGGACCCTTGTTGAAGAAGGGTGCCTTGCTTTAAAACGAGAACATGGCTACATACCTTCTCCACTTCATCCAAAATATGACTGGCAAGAAGAATTGTCTTGCCTCGTTTTCGTTGTTCAATAATCAAATGCCTCACATCGGCAATTCCGGCAGCATCAATACCATTTGTCGGCTCATCGAGGACAAGTACATCAGGATCTCCTAAAATAGCACTTGCTAAACCCAACCGTTGTTTCATGCCTAAGGAGTAATTTTTAAAAAGATCTTTTCTTCGGTCCCATAGCCCCACCATTTCTAAAGCTTGAGCAATTTCAGATCTATGAACTCCACGAATCATTGCTGTTAACTTTAGACTTTCTTCAGCATTCATCCATGGGTAAAATCTTGGTTTTTCTAAAAGAGCTCCGATATGGCGGCGTGAACGAGATGCTGAAGACTCCCCTAATGACCACTGCAGATCTCCTTTTGTTGGTCGTACAACTCCCAACATCATACCAAGTGTGGTTGTTTTACCTGACCCATTAGGACCAAGAATTCCCAAAACCTGTCCTTTAAGAAGGTCAAAAGAAAGGTCTGAAACTGCTGCTAATGCCCCATACTTTTTTGTTAAATTTTGTGCTGAAAATATAATCTCATTCATATTTTTTATCTTCCCATAGACAAGTTCAAAATCACTTTCTTTTTAAAAATAACATCCTGTGACGTCTCTCCATCCTTTTAGCTCTCTTCAGTGACAGTTGATAAAAAAAAGTCTACACCTTTAAAAATGACTTCTGAATGGGATGATAAAATTATTATTTTTACTGATGGTGCGTGCTCTGGAAATCCTGGTAAAGGCGGGTGGGCCTCGGTGATTTATACACCTAACGGCAAAATTCAAGAGTTGGGGGCGGCTTCATTTAAGACAACAAATAATCAAATGGAGCTCACAGCTAGCATTGAGGGTCTTAAAGCTGTCGCCAATAAAAATTCTGAAATTTGGCTTTACACAGATTCTACTTATGTTATCCGAGGCATCACCCAGTGGATCTGGGGTTGGAAGAAAAAAGATTGGAAAAATGCCGAGGGCAATGATGTGACCAATCAAGATTTATGGTTACAGCTAGAAAAACAAGTTCTTCGCTTAAAAAAACAAGGAACAAATATTGATTGGAGATATGTTCGAGGCCACACGGGCGTTCCTGGAAATGAAAGAGTTGATGAAATTGCCGTTAATTTTTCTAAAGGAAAAGGGAACAATCTTTTTTCAGGTCGACTTTTAGAATACTCAGTGGCCATATTAGATTTACCAGAAACCCATGAGCTTCCTCCCATGCGAGAAAAACAAGAAAAAAAAGCTGCTTATTCTTATCTTAGCTACGTCAATGGAGTCCTTCAACGCCACAAAGACTGGAAATCCTGCGAGGCCGTTGTCAAAGGCCGACCTGGTGCCAAATTTAAAAAAGCCCTTTCACAAGAGGATGAAACTCTTATTGTCGAAACTTGGGGACTTTCAAGAAAACATCTTGATGATCTTAAGGACTAGGGGCTGTGGAAAATTCATCTCATTTTGAAAAATAAAAACTGAGTGCGTTGAGCATCACGAAAATTATTATCACTGACAAATATTAAAAGTCTCGAACCGTCAGGAAGTTTTGGGCCCAAATCCATGCCTTCAATATTGTCGACAACAGGATATTCTTCACTGAGTTGTCCAATAAGTAGATCGAAATCATATAACAACTCTTTTTTACAAGTTGTTATTTGCTGATTTTTTAACGAATCCATTTTGGCAACATTCGTTGCCCCCTCACAATTAACAAGGAAAAGGCGAATTCGATTTTTTGACCGTGCTGCTAAATAGGCTCTTTCCAAAACAAGAAGTTCATTTTCATTAAGGATTACCAAATCTGGTACGCCAATGATAGAGGCAGGAACAGGGTCTCGAGCAGGAATTGCAGACAATGGATAAACCACTTGTTTTGACTCTGTAAGAGCTCCCTCAACATCTACGTGATAATAGGTAATACGTGTTTGAGTTCCTTTTTCAAAATCTGCCACATCCCCGTCTTGAATTAATGCAGATTCCGTTGTTGTGACTAATGCCTTTAAGTCAGGGTCATAATCTAAAGACTCAAAAGCCAAATTATCACGAACGCCATAAGTCTTTGCTCTCTTCTCTTTTTCTATAGGAAAAAACGGAGGGCCAAAATCTGTTCTTCTTACTTCTTCACCCTTTTTATTGACTTGAATCAAAGTGGGAACCGCAGAAGGTGTTTCTTCAAAATCCCCTTCTGAAGAAATATAAATCCAACCGGCGGAGTCAACGGCAATCCCTTCGGGGTCAAGACTTCTTTTAGGATAAAGCTGTCCTGAACGCGTACGAATGGGAAAAACATTTTGAACCTGTACTTCAAAATGATGATCTTTTAATTCTCGAAGTTGAAGGCCATAGAATCGACTGGGGCCTGATCTCCCACGATCATCAGAAATAGCATAAAGAACCTGATTTAAACCTGACCATGCCAATCCAGAAAGACCTCCAATAGGATTTTTATCTCCAGGCCAACTTGTTGGTAAAATTTGATCATTAATAAAGTCCAATTGAAGTTTTGCCACATGTCCATTCGCAATTTCCTCTTCTTTTAAAAGAGTTTGGAAATACTTGTCATGAAGATATAAACCCATTGTGACTGATGCGATAATAATAAGGAAACCGATAATTTTTCTCATAATGATTCAAAGTTGGCAGACCAATTGAATTGGGTCAAGATTTTTGAATTTGTTTCTATCGAGATTTACGAACATGGACCAAATACGGCTCCCATGTCCGTGGACAGGTTTTATGATGTGTGTAAGAAAACTCTTTACTTGGAAGCCATTTAGGCTGGATGGGTTTTTTTCTTAAAGGCATATCTGCCTGCTCTGTGGAAAGGTCTCCCTTTTTATTATTACAGGGACCACAAGCTGCAACAACATTTGTCCACACATGCTGCCCCCCTTTACTTACGGGAAGAACATGATCAATTGTCAGAAGTTTTTCTGGAAACCTTTCACCGCAATACTGACAAGTATGATTGTCTCTAATAAATAAATTTTGCCGAGAAAGCTTCACTGTCACTGAAGAAAAATTAGGACGTACGTATTTTCTGAGCCGAAGAACGCTTGGCAAAGGAAAAGCCTTGGTTGCACTTCGCACTTGTACAGAGTGATACTCTAGAACATCCACTTTATTTTGAAGCCAGAGAATCATGGCTTTTTGCCAATTCACGACCTTGAGGGGTTCGTATCCCGCATTGAGAATCAAAGCTCCTGAGCCTGCGAGTTGCTTATTGAAGGCAAGCCTCCTTTTGCTTTCCGGATTGCTTTCCAGAACGGCTTTGTAGAGGTACTTTGAGGTGTTTTCTCAAAAGTACTGCTTCCTCTTTATATTTTCTCCGAAAATGCCATAAATACGCAAGTCTAGGAGTTCAACAAGATTCAATTATCTCCTATTTCTTCCCATTGACCTACTTTGATACAAAAAGTAAAATTATATTTCCTTTTTTTTATTTATACTTCCCATAAATTTTGGTTTCATCTTTTTATACATTTTCCCACAAATATCTCAGTCGCTTAAAAATCAAAGACGTGTATGCTCTAATTAAAAAAGCCCACTTATGTGGGCCAGAAAAATTCAAGTAATAAGATATCAATGATGAATTATAAATTACGAAGTTGATTTTGAAAATCTTTAAGAACGACTTTTACTGATGACAGTTCAAAAGCCACCAAAATGCTCGCAGGAAAAGGAACTGCTGCTGCTAAAAGATCTAATTTATTTGCAACGAGATCGACTTTATCGGCAACCATATTTAATAAAAGACTATAATTATTTTCCACATCATCAACCTTACTCATTGCCACCATTAAGGCTGCAATTCCTGCTTGATGAAGAGGATTCGATGGATCTAATTTTGAGATTTCATTCGCCAACTTCATTCGAATTTGATCTAACTTTTGTGGAACCTCTCCTAATTTCACAACAACTTTATCAAGAATCTTTTTTACTAATTTATCAACGATTAATTGTTGATCCATTGAACCTGAACCAAATGAAACACCACTGCTGCTTAATGAAATTTTATTGAGTGCTTTTTCAGCCTCTTGGACAGCCTGTTGAGCCGCAAGCTCAGCATCAGCCGCCTCTTGTAAGGCTTGTTTTTGCAGAGTCTCATAGTCTGTAGATGGCACACTCAGGCCACCATTATCACCAGCATTATTTCCATTATTTGTACCCTTAGAGGCTCCCACGCTGGAAGTGTTCATCCCTTGCCCACAGGCTGTGAGCACAAGAGCTAACGATACAACAATAATATGTTGTGTTATATTTTTCATAATTCCCCCACCTTAATGTTTAAAAGTACCAACTCACTTTATATTGCAACTACATTGCAACTGCAGTACCGAAGTCGAGCTCGCCTTTTGTCGAATGCATTTGAGGAAAGTTTTTAAAATTGTCAAAAGTTGTAAAAGTGAAAAATCACTCAACTGTTTTCATATTTTTACACAGAGAGTAATTTGAATAGAATTTCGACATTCACAAATAAATCAAGGAATTCAATAGATTGCTATAGTAGGTACTCACAATTTTAACGCCCTAAAATGAAACAATTCTATTGTCTAGAAGTTCATAATTCCTCGTGTTTTGTCAAAGTTCTCAGCACAGCCAACAAACTTGACAATGAGTGAGGGCAGGCACCCGCTCACTTTGAGTTGATCTCCTCGACTTAGGTCTCTCATTTGCTCCTTCATATATTGGGGGAGTTATGCGTTTCGAAAATCAATGGATCCACATGAGATCAGATCATTTTGCGACTTCAGTAAAATTCGCACAATCCTCTATGTCTTATTTTGTGACGACCCTATTCTTTCTTCTTTTTTTCTCTCATTTTCTTTTTGCAAAAAATAATACGAATGAAAAAATCATCAATTTATTAGAGCAATTCAGCGGTACGTCAGCCAATCAATTAAAACTTATATGTCCTCAAAAACAAAGTAGGCCTTCAAGAGGACCTGCAAGCTTTGGTGAACCTATTGAAACATCTATTTCACTTCAATTTTATTCAAATTCACAGCCCCTTGAACTCGAGTTCTCTTCTCAAAGTCAAAAAATTAATAAGGTTATTTTAAAAAACTCCCCTAAGGCTTATGACCGCCCTCCCGCCTCTGTCTCTCAGGTGACTCAATGGAAAACTTTTATTCCTAAAAACGGAGAATTTCGAATTGATACAGAAGGGACTTTACAAAAATCAGCTCTATTGCTCTCTAGCCAAAAAAATAAACAGCATAAAGCTCTTGAAAATCTCAGCCCTTTAATTCTTGATTGTTGTAATAACCAAAGTTGTGCTCAGCAATTGGAAAGCCGTTAACGGCCGTACAAATAATACACCCGTTCACGATCCATACGACTCAATTCGTTGCGAGAGGGGCGAATGCGAGTCCCTCCAATAGCCTCAAGCGTTTTTAAACCTGGAGTTTTTGCAAAAGCTTCTTCTGGATAAAGCATGATAGATTCAGCATCAAAATCAAAAACTGAACCTGAATAATTATGCACCAATTGATCCGGCATTTTATTAAACTGGAAAAGAAACTCCTCTTTAATATTTTGCCAATGAACTTTAACAAACCGATCACGATCTTGCCTTGAATGTTCATGAACAAAGCCAAGAGCATGCATTAACTCATGAATGACTTCTGACTTCCCACAACGACCTGAAATGAAAATCGGTTGAAACCCACCCACTCTTCCTAAGTGAGATGCACATAATTCCTCATGAGGCAAAAAGATGATTCCCTCCTCATCCCCTTCCTCAACTTCAACAAATCGTACAGGTGTATTTTGGTTAAAATAAGAAATAGCTTCAATAATGGGCTGTGAGTTTCCGACTTCTTTTGCAATCATAAAGGGAATGGTTGACGATGGCCATAGACGTGTTTCTTGAGGAAGGTAAGCTCCATCTTTTATGCCTTTTTGTTCTGGCAACACCTTCCCCATAAGGATATCACCTGCCGTCACTGCATAGCCATCCTTCGTGACCTGAAAATAAACTTGTGCAGCTGCCAACTGCGGCGGAAATCGATC
>JAGRAB010000284.1 GCA_020435085.1 Bdellovibrionales bacterium
AGATTTATCGTTATCTCTCAACTCATGAGCTTCATAGGCCCCTGTTGAAGCTCCAGATGGGACAGCTGCTCTTGCCATAACATTATTGGCCGTGACCTCTACCTCTACAGTTGGATTTCCTCGGCTATCGATAATTTCTCTCGCATGAATTTTTGAAATTTGAGACATAGTGAAGTTCTCCTTAAAGGGTCAAATTATTTAATGAAGATGACACTTCTTCTGCAGTTGTTGATTTGGAGGTCTCAATAAAAGACTCCTGATTTTTTTGAACTAAGCCCTCCACTTCATTAATTAATTTTTCTCGCAATTGTGGGAGTGATTGAGTAATATTCTCCCAATCCACACGTCTCATAGCTTCTTGCACCTGGCGATCTTTTCGGTCTTGCTTTACAAGTAAAGTGACTAACTGACTGGCTCTGCCCATATAATCAAATAAACGATAAAACTGTGATCTCATGTTTTCAACAATGACCTGTTGCTCCACATGTTTCTGCATTTCTTTTGAAGTCATCGATTGATTTTTAAGATCCTCAATTTGTTGATCTTTAACCATCAATTCACGTTTTTTTTGTTCAATATCAGATTGAGCTTCTTCTAGATATTGAATGAGCGAGCGAATCAGTTCGGGTTTAATATTTACATCTTCAGATTGTTTTTCGAATAATGTTTCTTGAGCTTCATTCCAGCTGATCTCTAAACGTGTATGATTCCACTTTACATACGCCAACTGCTTCCCCGTATACTGAGGAAGACCTTCTAACGAGGCTTTTAAAAATTCTGCAAAATAAGGGTACTCTTCTGGAGATAAGGGTAAATCAAATCCAACAGAGTCTTTTTTTCTTTGAACATTGGCAACCGGTGGTGCTGGTGAAATAAAATAAGATAAAAACTTTTGTGGTTGCCCAAAAATATCTTGCGGATCTTGCATCATTTTCAAAACACTATCCAACACACCCCAAGATCTTAATTCGTAACAAGAATGCCCGATGCGAGTAATCAGAGGTTTATCTGGTGAAAGATGTCCGAACTCTTTATCAACAACTTCTAAAAATTGCTCGACATTTTTTGCATCGATCCAACAAGTAGGATCTTTTATGAGTTCTGTGGAAATATCTGTGAGCTCATATAACCCTTCGATATCCGAAGAGTTTCGAACCAAAAAATTGTAAGCTGAATAGGTGACTTTCCCACTAAAATACACGACCTAGTTTGTAGCGAAAGGACTCCTTAGACACAACGAAAAGGACTTCAAATGCTCAGTTCTCAGGCAAAAATGAGCAAATTACGCAGCAAGTCTATGGGTGGTTTTGGCCAGAAGCTCTTCATTTCATATAAAAATAGGTCGCTGTGGTCAATTTTGGAGAAAATCCATTCTTCTTCCAAAACTCAGATGAGTACGAGTTTTGTGGAGAAAAATGGCAAGAAACTTCTGCAATGGATTGATTCTCAAACCACTTCATAGCAACTGTAAGTAGTTGTTGACCAATCCCCAGTCTCCGCTCTTTTTCGGTGACGGAGAGCTCTTGAATAAAACCCGTTCGTCTTGTTGCAAACACCGAAGCCCTCAATTCAATTTTTATAAAGATATACCCTAGCAGATTTTGATTTCTTTCGTAAACAAATATCGCCGACTCAGAATTGTTGATATGCTGAAAAAGAATTTCTTGGTATCTTCTTTTACAATCACTTGAGAGCTGAAAATAAGAATCTATTTTTTCATGAAAGACTGACATTTCATACCAAAGCTCCACAATTTTATCGAGATCATATTGTTTTGCTAGACGAATCAAAGAATCCCCCACTGAATCACATCCCTTCTTTGATAATCAGTTTGAAAAAATAAAATGTAACCAAGAAAATTTTTGATGTAAAATTAGTGTTACATTTTTTGTGAGATGGGTTTCTAAAGTTTAAGCGGCAAATTTATTGCGCGGAAAAGGAATGTTGTTATCTTCAATTTCACTCATAAACGATGGGAGCTCGCCTGTTGGTTCCAATTGACCTTCAAGACAGCCATCTGGTTTTTTTATTAAACGACTCATTCGATACAGTGGCACAACATCATAGGCTCCATCAGGAGTAAACCCACGCACTTCATCAACAGATGCAATACGCCTCGATCCATCAGGATAGCGAGAAGCTTGAACAATAATATCAATCGCAGAGACAATTTGATAACGAAGTGCTTTTTCACTCAAGCGACTATCTCCCCCTTGGGCAAGAGCCTCTAGACGAACTATCGCATCGCTGGCGGTGTTGGCATGAACAGTACCTAAACATCCTTTGTGGCCGGTGTTCATTGCTTGAACTAATTCAAGGGCTTCTGAGCCTCGCACCTCTCCAACAATGATACGGTCAGGTCTAAGGCGCAAACTACTCTTAAGAAGATCTCTGATGGTGACTTCTCCTTGTCCTTGTTCATCTGGCATTTTGGTTTCAAAAAAGACAACGTGTTCGTAATTGACTTGAAGTTCACTCGAATCTTCGATCACAATAATTCTTTGCCCTCGTGGAATACGATTACAAAGAACACTGAGAAGGGTTGTTTTTCCGGAACCTGTTCCACCACTGACAAGAATGTTTTTTCCAAGCTTCATACAAATATCAAGAAACTGAGCCACATCGACTGTCATTGCATTCATCTGGACATAGTCTTTAAATGAAAACTGCACTTTTGAAAATTTGCGAATGGCAAGAGTTGTTCCTTTTCGTGAGCACGGAGGAATCACAGCATGAATTCGGTAGCCATTGGGAAGACGAGCATCTAAACGAGGCTCTTCATCACTGATTCGCCGTCCAACGCTTTGAGCGATATTATTTACTGCTGCCCTGAGAGCATCTTCATCTCGAAACTTTGCATTAGTCTTTTGAATTTTTCCTTTAATTTCTACCCAAATTTCATCATGGGCATTAATCATCACTTCGGTGATTTTTTCATCTTCGAGTAAAGGAACAATCGGTCCTAAAAAATTTTTAATGGCTTGTTCAAATACGCTGCCATCAGAGGACATTTTTTACTCCGATGCTGGCAATCGCACTTGTGGAGCTTGTGGGTTGGCTCCTGGGTAAACAACTAAACGCCCTTGCGCCGACGTTTCTGGACAGACAAAACTAAAAATACCATCTTTTTTAGGACTGATATGAAAAGACTTAATGTTTCCGTAGTAAGTAGCATGGTGCTCTGAAAAGGCATCCATCACAAAGCTGACGTTCTTTTTTTCTTCATTCACATTGACCACATATAACTTATAATTCCCTCCCACTTTCACATTTAATGTCGAAGGAACAAAGCCTGTCGGTGTATTTAAGATGACCATTTCCTGAACGGGCTCACCAGAGGTAAATAAAGAATCAAAAAAACCTTCATCTTGAACAGCGGGTTGCGCACTTGCTGGAGCACGATACTCCATTTCCCGTTGGCGAATTTCATTGGTTCGTCTTGAAAAATCAAAGTTCCAACCTGCATAAGCAGATGGTAGAAATAAAAATCCTATAAGAAGAACTTGAATCCTCTTAATGTAAGTCTTCACGCGAATGAAAGTCTGCAAACTCACGCGCTACCTCCATAGCTAAGTATCCCAAAGTTTTCTCATCAAATTTTTCGAGGTTTTTCATAAGAGCTTCTAAATCAGATTGATACATATTTGCAACGGCAATGGCTTCTGAAAAGTGAGTACTATGAGTTGTGAACTGATCCATCGCCTCTGTCCAATCCATTTCTAAAACAGGATCAATGACTCCAAGGTGATAAAGAGCATCAAAGACGGCTTGTAAATTCCCTTGTAAGTACATAGTGCACCTCTTTTAAAAAACTTCGGGTTTCATAAAAGTTATCGGCACTATATAGAAAGGGCTTAACGGCTTTGATCTAGACCTAGACCAAAGTTTTGAAAGTCCAAAAGCTCTCTGAAAGTTATATAAACTGGCCCCCTTAATTGC
>JAGRAB010000285.1 GCA_020435085.1 Bdellovibrionales bacterium
ATAAAACAGCACCAATCAATAAAAGACCGCCACATTTAAAAAAATCACGATACTTTGTGGAAGGAGATCTCTTCCAGTTGATGCCTTCAGAGGTGAGCAGGAGAGCAATCAGGGAGAAGTAAATGATTAAAGACATTTGTGGGTAAAACCACTGAAGAAGGGCTGTTAGCGTCCAAAGTCCAAAAGAAAAGAGCCAGGGTGTTTGTAAGTTGTGAAGGAGAAGTCGTTTTGAGTTCATCCAAAGCAAAATGTAAATGAGCAAGTATTGAAATGTAAAATCGGCAAAACCGAGTAAGCGCAAATGAGTGGCATGAGCCATTGTCGAGGCAATAGCGATAAATAAGCTAACGAGACCAATTGCTTTTAAGATTTCAGACTTTTCACGAATACCTTGCCAAAAAATAAAATGGGCAGGAATAAAAAA
Source organism: Bdellovibrionales bacterium (assembly GCA_020435085.1). GTDB lineage: Bacteria > Bdellovibrionota > Bdellovibrionia > Bdellovibrionales > UBA1609 > JABSOQ01. The sequence goes on from JAGRAB010000285.1 coordinate 425, forward strand.
TATAAGACTTGATACAACATTTGCGGGTTGACGAACCCATGCGCAGAGTCCCTCTTCGCAAGTCATATCTAAAGTGGTTACAAACCCGTAATAGGGACAGCCTTCGGGAATGTGAATAAACTCGAGCATTTTTTAATCAAGATCGTTAGTGGTTGCCTGGCCGAGATCGTCAAGGTCACTTTGCGATGAGGGTTCAACTTTAAATAGCCAGCCATCGCCGAGAGGATCTTCTTGAATCAAAGAGGGTTTTTCTAGTACAGCCTCATTGACTTCAATAACGGATCCAGAAATGGGAGAGTATAGGTTGAGTGGGCCTTGATCGGTCTCGAGCTCTCCACAAACCTCATCGGGGTTAATTTCGTCACCTTCGGCCGGTAGGTCGATAGATAATATTTCTGAAAATTCATCTAATCCATCTTCATTGATCCCAATGGTGAGAGTTCCATTATCTACGCTTAGCCACTCGTAACCCATGTAGTTTAAAATATCATCCATCTTAATAACCTCTTTTTAATACTCCTCATGATTACCAGTGATTGATGGTGAAAGGAAGAGAGAGTGCGCATCATCATATAAAAAAAACGAGCCAATCAAGGCTCGTTTTGCAAAATTTGATACAATTAAAAACTAAAGGTCATAGTACATGTAGAATTCATAAGGAGAGGGACGTTGCTGAAGAGGAATAATCTCAGAAACTTTTTTATGTTCCACCCATGCGTCAATGAGATCTTGAGTGAAAACATCACCTCTTTTTAAGAAATCTCCATTTGTCATAATATTATTCAGAGATTCTTCTAAAGAGGCAGGAACAGAAGGCACTTGTGCAGCTTCCTCAGGGCTCAATCCATAAATATTTTTATCGAGAGGGTCGCCAGGATGAGTTTTATTTTGAATACCATCAAGACCTGCCATCAACAATGCCGCAAAAGCGAGGTATTTGTTAGCACTTGGATCTGGGGTTCTAAACTCAATTCGCTTGGCTTTTGGGTTTGGTCCAGAGTTTGGGATTCGAATGGCTGCAGATCGATTTTTAAAGCTGTAAGCAAGCTTAATGGGGGCTTCAAATCCTGGAACAAGACGCTTGTAGGAGTTTGTTGTTGGGTTCGTGATCGCACAAAGAGCCGGTGCATGTTTTAAAATTCCACCGATAAAATAAAGGGCCATTTCAGAAAGACCAGCATATTTATCACCAGCAAATAAGGGCTCACCATTTTTCCAAAGGGAAATATGCGTATGCATACCAGAACCGTTATCTCCAAAAATAGGCTTAGGCATAAATGTCGCAGTTTTCCCGTGCCTTCGAGCCACATTTTTTACGATGTATTTAAACCACATCATATTGTCAGCCATTTCAAGAAGAGAATCAAAACGAATATCAATTTCACCCTGACCAGCTGTTGATACTTCATGATGTTGTCTTTCTACATGCATGCCACACTTTTCGAGCTCCAAACAAATTTCTGTTCGTAGATCATGAAGAGAATCACTCGGCATGACTGGGAAGTAACCTTCTTTATGTCTTGGTTTATAGCCAAGGTTGCGTCCACCTTCATCACGGCCAGTATTCCAAGCCGCTTCATCGGAATCCACTTGGTAAAAACCTCCGTAAGCCGTTTGCTCATAGCGGACATCGTCAAAAATAAAAAACTCAGGCTCTGGTCCATAATAAGCAGTGTCAGCAATTCCTGTTGATTTCATATAGGCAATGGCTTGCTTTGCAATTTGGCGTGGATCACGATTGTAAGGCTCACCTGTGTCGGGCATAACAATATCACAAATTAGTGACAGAGTTGGAACCTCACAGAAAGGGTCTATTTTTGCAGTTTTAGGATCTGGTTTTACAGTCATATCAGACTCTTGAATACCTCTCCAGCCACGAATAGAACTTCCGTCAAACCCAAGACCTTCTTCAAATACCTGAGGAGTCAATTCGTAAAGTGGGATTGTAAAGTGTTGCCACGAACCGAGTAGATCCGTAAATTTCATATCGACCATCCTGCAGCCACGCTCTTTGGCGAAATTGACTACTTCTTCGGGTTTCATAAGGTCTCCTTATTAGTATTTTGTTGGATTAAAAAATAAAAAAGTAATTGCAAATTAAATAGCATTTTCATCAGTTTCTCCCGTACGAATACGCATGACAGACTCCACGGGAATGACAAAAATTTTTCCGTCTCCGATTTTTCCAGTGCGAGCAGACTTGCGAATAGCTTCAACGGCAATGTTAGTAATTTCATCAGAAACAACAATTTCAAGTTTGATTTTGGGAAGAAAATCAACGACGTATTCGGCACCTTTATAAATTTCAGACCGTCCTTTTTGGCGGCCAAAACCTTTAATCTCTGAAACAGATACGCCTTCAACGCCCACTTCTGAGAGAGCTTCAATAACATCGTCAAGTTTAAAGGGCTTAATGATGGCCTCGATTTTTTTCATTCTTTGTGGCCTTTTTGGAACCTAAATCTAACATCTCGTTGGATGGAGTCAATAGGCAATTCAAAAACAAACAAAATATTAAAAAAGAGAAAATGGAGTGCGTAAAGCATGTAAAAAAACCGTGGTTCAGAGGCCTGAATTGATGAATTGTAAAGACTCTGATATATGAACCCCTCTGTTTTTGGGTATGGGAATTCAAAAAACCATGGCTTTCGATTGTCTTTCAATAGTAAAGCGAAATGGGTAATGGGGTTACTGAATGATTAAGCATGACAAATTATTTGTTTGTGGCGCGTTTTGTAAGGGAATGGTTCATTTTCGTAAAATTGAAAATTTTATTTTAGATGTTGAGGCGGCTCACGTGAGGGGAGCGGTACTCAGAATGCCAGTGGGGTACCCTGCAATGCTTTCCGAGGGCAATGACCTTATTAAAGGAGATTTGTTAACATTGAAGCCATCTGAGGTGCTGCTGGCTTTGTTGGATGAGTTTCATGGGTTTTCTCCATTTCAAACTGATAAAAACCTGAATTTTAAGGAGTCTATTGAAGCAACTTTAGAAAGCGGTGAAGTTGTCAAAGCACACAGGTATGTACTTAATCCTCAACGTATTCCCAAAAATGCTAAAGTCATTGAGGGAGGTGGTTGGAG
>JAGRAB010000286.1 GCA_020435085.1 Bdellovibrionales bacterium
AGTTTTACTTTTTATTTTATTAAAAACAGATTTTTGTGACTGCTTAAGATATTTTGCAAGAACTCGTGCTATTTTTGTTTTTTCTTGAATCAACTTAGGGTCTGCAAATAGTGAATATGATGCTACAGATACGGCTAGATCACGCTCTTTGGCATCAAGAATCGCACCCCTTCGAGAATGAAGAACTAATGATGTTTCAAATTGTCTTTTTTGAAGAGCTCGGAGACGATCCCCTGGGAAAAGTTTTAATGACGTGCCTCGAAATACAAGTGCTCCCCACAAACAGGCAAAAACAAGAAATAAAATAGCAAATCGAGATTTCATTCATCTCCTGTTAATGGGCAAGAGCAATATTTTGACCCGTCATTTGAATGATTTGTCCTTTTTGAGCATCATTCAATGTCAAACGACTAACAGCATAGGTGCGTACTCTTTCTGGTCGCATAAATTTCGCATAGGAAATCGTCGCCAGTCGGAGGTCATCTTGTACTCTTTGATAATCCTGATTAATTTTCAATGCTGTATAACCCAATCTTCGTGTTTCCATTTTAAAAAATACCATTACAAACATCGTAAATACAACGATGAGAATACTAAAAAATGGCTTTATCGTTTCAGTTGCTTGTTTTTTCATACTCTATTTCTCCTCGTTGAAATGTTCTCAATTTTGCACTCCTTGCACGAGAGTTCACTTTTTTTTCATCCCATGTGGCCTGGACCACCTTTTTATTCACAACAGAGCCTAATTCTTTCATAGACTTCATTTGCTGTTTCACAATGCGATCTTCTAACGAATGAAACGTCAAAACCACAAGACGCCCTCCTACAGCTAATTCCAAGACAAGATCTTCAATTGCTTTTGCCAAAGGTTCTAGCTCAGCATTGACGGCCATCCGTAATGCTAAAAAAAATTGAGTGGCTGGATGTTGCCCCTTTTTTCTCCACCCTTCTGACTTTTCAATAAGGCTCGACAATTGTCGAGTTGTTTGAAAAGGTATTTTTTGGCGTTGATTCAAAATTTCATGAACTACTCTTCCTGGTTTTCGCACTTCTCCGTAGTGATAAAATAAATCTCGTAACTCGTCTTCAGACCAGGTATTTATAATTTCGGCAGCTGTTAAGGAGTTCTCTAAATCCATTCTCATATCTAGTGGGCCATCATGATAAAAGCTAAACCCACGCCGAGGATCATCCAATTGTGGTGAGCTCACTCCAAGGTCAATGAGCATAAAATCAAATTTATTGAAAGGTTGCGTGAGACGTAGTTTTTTACAAACTTCTGTGACGTCGTGAAAGTTGGCTTTCAATATTTGCAGTCGTCCAGAAGATAACTCCTCTTTAAAATGAGTTTTTGCGTATTCAATAGCTTCTGGATCTTGATCAAAAGCAATCACTTTTAACTCTGAAAATTCATTCATAAGAGCCCTTGCATGGCCCCCTCTTCCAAATGTTCCATCAAGATAAAGTTTTGGTGTGTGTGGTGATGTCTTTGCCATGTTTAAAACAGGCTCTAGGAGAACAGGGATATGTTCCATCAAATCACCATATCCATTTCTAAGTCTGCAACGTTTGCTAATACGCTATCAAACTCTTTGGCCATATCTTCTTGCACTTGCTCCCAAAGTTGCGATGGCCATAACTCAATTTTATGACCCATTCCCACAAGAACGACATCCGATTGAACGTCTGCATATTTTCTTAAATTCAATGGAAGATTGAGGCGATTTTGGCCATCAAGACTGCAGCCTTGCCCCCCAGATAAATAAAACCTCTGATAAATTTGGACATTTTTATTAAGCGACGGCATTTGAGATATCTTATCTTCTAACTTGTCCCAATCAGATTTTAAGTAGATATCAAGAAACTTTTTTTGACTTGAAAGACCATTGGTTACAACAAAGTCGAGAGAATTTTGAGGAAGTGCGTCCCGCAAAGTGGAAGGGAAAATAATACGCCCTTTTTGATCGACTCTACAGTCGAATCGCCCACGAAAAAGTTTGGTCATCCTAACCGTCCCCAAAATAGGTCTTCTACGCTCTCCATCCATGGATCACGTCAGTGGAAATTAACTATTTGCGATTCAGCTACCAACCACTCTCAACCACAAATACCCACCTGACTCCACTCTAACACCCAGCCTCAGTGCGTCAAGTCTGGTTATTTTGTCATTGGGTCCAACGTCTCGAAATGCTAGCCTAAGCGTGAGGAATTTTTCAAAGAGGTTTTTAACATTGGCGATGATGGATTGTCCCCGCTGTGGATTCAGCCAGCCAAAAGATCAGTTCTGTGCCAATTGCGGGCTTAACTTAGAACAGTTTCAACCAGCCCCTAAACCGGTCACTCAGAAGTTAGCATCCAATCCCTATATTATTGGAGCTTTAGTCGCTTTTATTATTGGTGGTCTTTTTATCTATTTAAAAAATCAATCCTCCCCCTCTTCTCAGGTTGCTGAAAATACGATCACTCGAGATGAAAGCTTTAACCCTTCCGAAAAAAAACTAGACTCTTCAGAAAAAAGTAAATCTTTTAGAAACCAACTGGAAAAAATGAAAGCCCGCCAAACCATCAAAGAGTCAAAAGTGACTCAACCAGCAGCTCTTGAGGTAGCTCCGACAACACCAAGTTTATCGGCGGCAACGGCTCCTCAGCAATTAAACATTCGTTTCTTTGAAATTTCAAAGAGTGATTTAAACCAGCTTCTTACTTTGGGAAAAATTATCAATGAAACTTCAAACTCAAGAACGGTGGCATTTGAAAATACGACCGAATTAGATAAAAGTATAAAAAAAGCAAAATCTCTTCCTGGATCTCAAAAACCAAATCTTTCCATTGGCGGAAGCTCGCAAGTTTTATTTTCAAATATTGAAGAACAATTACCCACTTCTTGGGAGTTAAACCTTGAAATCACTGTGAATCGATTAGATGCAAATAACCTGACCTATCAATTTCGCGGTGATTTTTATTTCTCAAAAGAAAATACAAGTCCTTCAACAATTGAACTTCCTCCAGAAGTTCATACTCTCTCTACAAATGGGGCTGTTGTTGTTGCCGGCATTATTCCTCACCTTTCTAGCTTAGAAGGGGGTAATGATCTTCCACAAAATAACCCTTTAAAAATAATAAGCTCTCCCGATTTTCGAGAGAGCTTAAGTGAATTCATTATTGTAATTCAGCCCATTCGTTAAGAGTTTTTCACGAAATCTAAGACCTCTTTCGCATGGTCAGGAACTTTAACTTCTCTCCACTCTCTTACGAGCTCCCCGTTTTCATTGACAACAAATGTACTGCGGTCAATGCCTCGTACTTGTTTGCCATACATATTTTTCAATTTTATCGCACCAAAAATAGAGCACATTTTCTCATTTTCATCGCTAATAAGATCAATTGTGTAGCCTTGATTTTGTTTAAACTTTTCATGACTTGAAATCGTGTCTCTAGAAACCCCAAAAACTTCGACCCCGGCAGATTTAAACTCTTCATGAAGGCAGGTAAAGTCTTTCCCTTCGATTGTACAGCCTGGAGTGGCATCTTTTGGATAAAAATAAATAACCACTTTTTTACCTTTCATTTCTGAAAGTTGGAATGTTTTATTTCCTGTCATTGGTGCTGAAAAGTCTGGAATCGCTTGCCCAACTTTTACTTGGCTTTGATACACCTTTGCAGAAGCTGTCTTCATTGCTTTTGGTTGAGATTTTTTCTTAGTTGCCGCCTTCACCTTTGTTTTCTTGGCTGTTGTTTTTTTAGATTTTGAAGCGGCAGTTTTCTTCGTCGTCTTTTTTGCAGCAGCTTTTTTTGTTGTTTTTTTTGTCGTCTTCTTTGCTGTCTTTTTTGTTACTTTTTTCTTCGTTGTTTTTTTCTTTTTCTTAGCCATAAAGGGACCTCCCCCAGAATTCTTTGCGAAATCGCAATTTGCGCGCTACATTCCTGCAGCTTTTTTAACCTGTCAACAACAGACAAGGGCGTGGCATGTTTTGTCAATCAGAGGTTTCCATAAGGAATTGCCACTTTCGGCTTGCCTATCATTTTACCCCCCCATAAAGTCTAAAGTTCACAGATAAGGGGGGTTTTCAGTGGCAGAGGGGTTTTCCAGGCATAAGCTCAATCCAGGCTGGGTTGAAGTGATCGTTGGTTGTATGTTCAGTGGAAAAACAGAAGAGCTGATTAAACAACTCAAACGTGCTCAATATGGACGCCAAAAGCTGCAAGTTTTTAAACCTCAAATCGATGACCGCTACTCTGAAGACCATGTGGCCTCTCACAACCAGTCGCTATTTCCTTCAACCGTCGTCAAATCCTCTTTTGAAATTCTCTCTAGCGTCGAGAAAAATACGCAAGTGATTGGCATTGATGAAGGCCAGTTCTTTGATGATGACCTGGTTGAAGTGGCCACGGTTTTAGCTAACTCTGGAAAACGAGTCATTATTGCTGGCCTTGATACTGACTGGAAAGGTCGCCCTTTTGGGAATATTCCAGCCCTTATGGCCATCGCCGAAGTCGTTAGAAAGCAATATGCAATATGTATGGTATGTGGTGAACCCGCGACTCGTACCCAACGCCTTGTTGCCGCAGATGGTGATATTCTTGTGGGCTCCACTGAGGCCTATGAGGCCCGTTGCCGCAATCATTTCGATCCAGAACTCAGCCTTCGTTTGGCAAAAATTCAATCGAAAAAAACAAAAGCTTCTGATATAACTCAGGCCAACACCCTGTAAGGAGATACCATGATTGATAACATGAAACTTTCTCAATTAATCAGTGCTGACGATATTGAAAAACGCATTCACGAGATGGGAAAGATACTCACTGGGCAATTTCAAGACAAAAAGCTTTTAGTGATTGGAGTATTAAAAGGGTCTTTTATGTTTTACTCTGATCTCATTCGCTCGATT
>JAGRAB010000287.1 GCA_020435085.1 Bdellovibrionales bacterium
CCTCTTTGATCGAAAAGATGGCTCTATTTACTTTCAATTATTTGAAGGTTGGGATTTTTAAAAGTTCTTCTAAAATTGAATGGGCTTTGCAGTTTTCTTTTCGGTTTCTAAACGCAATAAATACTTATCTCTTGAAATATATTCCGCACCTAATGATTGCAGCAAAGGTGTGACCATTTGAACATCCATCCATGATTTTCCATTGAGTTTTAATTTTTCGATCAATAAATGTAAGCACAGTTTTGAAGCATTCGCATGTTTATAGAACATACTTTCTCCACAAAAAACTCCACCAACATAAACGCCATATAACCCTCCAACAAGCTCCCCATCATCAGACCAAGCTTCAACACTATGCGCATAACCTTGCTGGTGAAATTCAATGTAAGAATTTAAAATTTTTTCCGTAATCCAAGTTCCTGTTTGGTCAGGTCGATCTGCTTTTCGGCATTCTAAAATGACATCTTTGAAACATTGATTAAAAGTCACTTGAAAAGTATTTTTGTTGAGAAATTTTTTAAAGCTTTTTGAGATTTTGTATTTGTTAAACTCTAATATTCCTCGCTCAGGAGGGCTAAACCAAAGAGTTGGAAACCCTTCCTGGGGCCACGGAAAAATTCCAAAAGAATAAGCTTCAAATAATCTTTCTACTGTCACAGTGTCATCAACAGCAACCAGCCCATCCGCCAAAGCACTACGCGGATCCATAAAGAACTCTCTTTGTTTTTTATAAGGCTCCAACATTTTCACTTGTATTTATACACTAACCTTTTTATTGCAATTATCACAAAATCCACACGCTTCAATATTTTTTAACCCAAAATATTCATAAATTAATTTTTTGCGGCAGTCTTCGGTTTTAAAGAGCTCAACGATTTGATAGAGTTTTTGTGATTGTTCTTTCCAATGAATTTTGAATTTTTCAGTACTTAAAAAGTCTGCTGGAATTTTTCCTACAACTTCAAGTGTCTTTGGGTTTTTATTTTGCCATTCAATGACATCCCAACGTTCAAGTAAATTTAAGCAGGTTTCTACTCGAAAATCTCGACGATTATAAAAATTCATCTGACCTCTTAAATAATCCAACCCTTCCATTTTAAATCGATCAAGATTTCTTGAAATCAACTCAAACACAGATTGAATAAACCCCGGGTCTGGAAGGGCCCATTTATTAAAATCCATTTGAATGCTAATGTCGTCACCATCAAATAAGGCAAAACATTCTGAGTTCAACCCATCTCTTCCCGCCCGTCCAACCTCTTGGTAGTAGGCCTCAATGGAACCAGGAGTTTCTGCATGAATGACTGAGCGCACATCAGGCTTATCTACTCCCAATCCAAAAGCAGGGGTCGCCAAAATCACAGCGTCTTTTGAACTTAAAAATATCTCTTGATTCTTCCTTCGAATTTTATCAGGCAATTGCCCATGATAGGTCAATGTTTGAAGTCCCATACTTTCAAGAGAGCCTCGTACGGCTTGTAAAGTTTGAATCAAAGAAAAATAAACAATCATCGGGCCTTGGCGTTGTAACGCTCGCCCATAGATATGTCTGACTTTTTCGTCAATACCATAAA
>JAGRAB010000023.1 GCA_020435085.1 Bdellovibrionales bacterium
CCTGAGCAAACTCGAATTTTTGATTGTGATTGGGAAACAACATCCATTGAGTGCGTATTATTTAAATTTCGATGGGCAAAACCCCATAATCAATTTTACGTTCCGATTCAAAAATGGATTTCCACAGACGATGCGAACGTCTTAACGCTTCAAAGTTTGTATACATACGGAAAGATCGGAAGAAGTGGCGTGGCTGGTATAACAACGCTTACAATTCAATATGCAGATGGTTCGTGGGAAGATCTTGTTGAATTTGGCCGTGCTCTTTATCCTGATCGTGTTTCTCGAAATGGTCAGCTTGTTTTAAGAGAAGAGTATGATTATCTTGATTTTCCTCTTCAACCAGGAAAAGTGATTGAAAGCATTGTCATTGAAGCAGACTCGTGGATTTCAGCCGCCGACGATGCGTTTATTTCAATGACATTAGATCATTACAATGAAGAAGACTTTGATCGCATTCCTTAGTTGACGTTTCCAAATGGAGACGTGTTACCAGATGTCCTCAGGCGTGAGGGCATCTCTTTAACCGGGCCTTGAAGGTGAAAGTTGACAGGATGAACTGTCCAGCCTTCTTGGCCAGGTTGATATCGATACTGGCTAATGGCACGAATAGCTTCTTGATCGAGCAATGGGTGCCCAGAAGACCGAATCATTTTAACAGAAGAGATAGTTCCATCGTTTTTTACATAGTATGCGAGTTGTACTTGTCCTTCTTGGCTATTTCTTCTTGCGAGTTGAGGGTACTGAGGAGGCTTATTTCCAGGAGTTTGTCTTAAGTCTAAATAACTGCGAGTTTTCCCAGTGGGCTTTCCGTAAGGGGACGCGCTTTGAGCCGCAGGTGCAGCTGCCGCTGCCGCAATAGCCTTTTTCGCGGTTTCATTTGCGTTTGAATTTTGAGAGGCTTCAGAATGAGGCGAAGTTTGCGCTGATGCCGTTTCAGCTATTTGCGTTTCCGCCGGTTGAACCGCAACAATATCTTCTTTTTTAGATTCAACTTTGGGTTCAACAGTTTCTTGAGGATCTTTTTCGTTTATTGTTTTGGTTTTTTCCACAACAGGAGGAACCGCAGCAACAGCGAGTGCCGATGTTTGGCTTTCTTCTGCTTTGGCTTCAGCAGAGTCTTCAGCTAATTCATTGGTTAAAAAAGTATCGTATTTATCTTCGATGGGCTCTTCAGTGGTATTTGGAGTTTCTTCTGTGGCTGCGACATTTTCCGAAGCAAGATCATTGGTTTCTTCTGTCTGAGGCTCGGCTGGAGTGGGCTCCGTGGCGGCAACCACAGGAGACTCTTCAATATTTTCAAGAACGGGTTCTTTATCAGGGAGCTCTGTCACAACCAATTGCTTTGTAGAAGATTTTTTCACTGGAGCTTTTTGGGGAGCGGGCTCAGTTTTTACAATTTCAGTTTTTTCTGAAGGAATGTCTTCTTTGCCAACAACAGGAGTTTCAAGTTGCGTCCCCTTGGGCGTTTCCATTGTCACAAACTCAACGGTGTGTCCAGAGCCCTCATCAAGTAAACTTAGTTGGGGAGCTAAAACAAGAGCTGTAGCTGCAGCCACATGAACTGCCAGAGAAAATGTAAAATAACCAGCAGATGATTTTGATGACCTATTTCTCACAATACGACCCCTCGTGTTGAAAAACTTTATTTCTTAAGGCACAAATCTTTTCAAAAACTGTTCCAAAAACAAGAGCAATGATGGTGGCTTATGTTGAATTTCAGGATTTTGTTATGAAAGGATTACTTGTGGTGAAAATAAGCTGGACAGGTTAGCATTAATTTTTAAATTTAAGCTGTACTCGGTGGGGGGTGTGTTTTGAAGGTCATATTTTTTACACTTTTGTTGATTGTAAGTATTCCAGCAACAGCGAAAAGGGCCGACTGGGAGAAGCTTTCTTATAAAGATTTTGAAAAAGTTGTAGAGGCACCCCCACAAGAAGGCTCTCAAGCTTATATCAAAGACTTTGAAATATTGATCCAACTTCAAGAACAACGTACAAACGAAGAGTGCCGCTTTGCCCGTTATCTTAAATGGCCCAACTTTGCCACATTTTTTTCAAAAGATAAGAAAGATTGGATCGATGAATCTCAACTTCCAGTTTCATTTCAATCTTTACTCAATACTAAAGAAGTCGAACACTATAAAGGGCTCATGAATAAAGTATTAAATTTATCAACGCGTGTGACGAAGTACTACAAAGAACATTATGCAAGACCTCGTCCGTCGGATGCCGATGATAGAGTTCACCCTTGCGTAGAAGTGCCAGAGGGAAATACTTCTTATCCGAGCTCTCATACATCAAAAGGTATAGTTGTCGCTTGTTTACTTTCTGAAAAATTGAAAGAACAAAAAGAATATAAGCGAGCAGAAGATATCATGAACTATGGTATTTATATGGGCGATTTAAGAGCGATTGTTGGAGTTCACCACCCCTCAGATGTAGAGTCTGGCAAGGTGATCGGATTAGAGATTTGCCATCGCCTACTTGAAGAAAAAAGTTTTCGAGAAGAGTGGGATCGACTTTAAAAATTTAAGTCGTTAATAGCTCCTCAGGAATTTTTCCATCTAAAATAGCTTTTGAAAGCTTTAAGTGATCGGGATGGCCAATATATTTTGTGGCCTCGTCGAAAGGCATAATTTCGGCTTTCCCTAAGTGATCTTTTTTGAGTGTTTCAATAAGCTTAAGCTTGTCCTCTATCTCTGCTTTATTCAGCCTTCCATCTTGAACAGCTTTACAGACGGCTTCAAAGCCAACTCCCGGAGTTTCAAAATCATTACAATAAAGAACCATATCACAGCCGGCATCAAGAGCCATGACCGGAATATCTTCTGTTTTATAGTGATTGGCGAGGGCTTTCATATCTAAATCGTCAGAGACAACAATATGGCGATAACGAAGCTCCGTTCTTAAAATGTCTTTGAGAAATTTTTTTGAAAGAGTCACCGGGTTTTCTGGGTCAATGTTTTCAAATAAAATATGACCGGTCATAATCATTTCGAGGCGGGCGCGAAACGCTTTCTTAAAAGGCTGTAACTCAACGTCCATTAAATGTTCAAGAGATGTTTTTTCACGAGGTAGTTCTTCGTGAGAATCCACCATGGTATTGCCATGACCAGGAAAATGCTTTCCACAAGGGATAACACCGCTTTTAATATAGCCACGAACCAGTGCTGAAGAAATTTTTGAGACGTGTTCTGCATCAGATGAAATAGACCGATCTCCAATAACCGGGTTCTCTGGGTTCGTTAATACATCCATACAAGGAGCAAAGTCTAAGTTAATGCCAACAGATCGAAGTTCGTCACCCATCATCAAGGCAAATTTAAACGCAAGAGATGTAGAGTCGAGCTTCCCAAGTTTTTCAAGGGCGGGCCATTGGGTGAATGGTGGTTTTAGTCGATGTACGCGCCCACCTTCCATATCGATAGAAATAAGAAATGGATGCTGACCAGGAAGTTTTGTTCGAAGATTTTGAATTTGATTGCAAAGGCGATGAACTTGCTCGGGAGACTCAACATTGCGGCTAAAAAGACAGACGCCGCCAATATTATTTTTCACCAAAAAATCTTGCTCATCTTGAGTGAGTTCTGTACCACGAATGCCAATTGTAAATAGCTGGCCGATTTTTTCTTTCATTTTTTCTCCCGCCGACGTTCCAATAGTTGATTTGGTTAGTATAACAAAAGCAGAATAAGAATTTAACTTCAGATTGTGAGAATACAGACAGAAGACTGGACGCTTCTCGTATCGAGGCACGAGTACTCCATCGACTTAAATTTTATGGAGTACTAGCTAAAGGTCTGGCGAGGGTCCAACTGATCTCTCAAACCATCAGCAATAAGATAAAAGCTAAGTACTAAAAAGAAAATAGCTCCTCCAGCCGCCAGTGAAACGTGGGGGGCTTCATCTAAAATTTTTCGGCCAGCATTTAAAAGGGCTCCCCATGACGGCGTATTGAGTGGAACCCCAAGGCCAAGAAACGAAAGTCCAGACTCTGCGACAATAGTGCCAGCCATAGCAAAAGTGGCATTCAAAAAAAGTGTTCCCCAAATAGTGGGCCAAATATGAAGGACAATTTTTCTTAAAGGACTGGCTCCAATTGCGGTACAGCTTTGAATGAACTCTTTTTGCTTTAAGTATAAAAACTCAGCTCGTACAAGGCGTGCAAACCCGGCCCAACCGGTTAAGCTCATTGCAAGAATAAGGTTTTTCAAAGAAGGTCCAGACAGTGAAATAAAAGCAAGTGCGAGCAAAATATTTGGAAAGGCTTGAACAATTTCAATTGTTCGCATAGCCAAATGGTCCGTCCATCCTCCGTAAAATCCAGAGAGAGAACCAACAATTAGCCCAATCATAAGGCTAATAAACACAACAGAAAGGGCCACGCCAAGACTCACACGAGCTCCATAAGCCACTTTTGTAAAAACATCACTTCCATTTTCATCAAGCCCAAGTAGGTGAGAAAAAGAAGGAGCTTGATAGCGGTTTTCTAAATGAATTTCATTAGGGTTTTGGGAGCTGATTTGAGATGCAAAAACTGCTAAACAGAGAAAGATAAGAAGAATGAAAAAACCCAAAAAAAGCTTAAGGTGTTGTCGTTTCATTCAACTGTACCTTTGGATTAACAAAAGAATAAAGCAAATCGGTGACAAGATTCACAAGGACAAAAATAAAAGCAATGACAAGTACACAACCTTGAACGGTAGGATAATCTCGTCGTTGAATAGAATCAAAGAGTAATGTACCAATGCCCGGCCAATCAAAAATCGTTTCAGTGATAACGGTTCCCGTAAGTAAAGCTCCCGTTTGTAAGCCAACAATAGTAATAATGGGAATAAGAGCATTTTTAAGAGCGTGTTTAAAATAAACAGTCATTGAGCTTAAACCTTTTGAGTAAGCCGTTCGAATATAGTCTTCATGAATGACTTCTAGCATGGAGGCTCGCGTGACTCTTATAAGAATGGCAGAAAGCGGAAGGGCCAAGCTCATCGATGGGAGAATCAAATGCTCCCAAGAGCCGCGATCGCTTACAGGTAATAAATCCAATTTCAAAGCAAAAATT
>JAGRAB010000288.1 GCA_020435085.1 Bdellovibrionales bacterium
CCAAGCCTTTGCTCTTTGAGCAAATCACCTCACGTTGGCTTTGAGGTCAGTCAGGAGGTGCCAAGAGTTCAATCCCCTATAGAACGTGCACCTTTTAGACAGCTTGGTGCGCGAAAGGGCACTTCCCGTCTCATTTTTGAACGTCGAACTTTTTTACACAAATATAAACTATTGAAATTACAAGGATAATTTTATGGCACTCGCCCATGCCACTGGCATAGCTCTCGCAATACCTAAGAGAATGAAGGGCTCGTTTCTTGTGATAACGAACCTTCCATGAAAAGGAGAGTTTTATGAAAAAATCAGCTTTAATGGCAATACTTCTTGTTTTATCAATGGGAGCGGCATCTGCTTTTGCTAGTAACGAATATCGTGGAGAAAATAAAGTTGCCTCTTGTCCAAATGCAAATAAAAGTTCTCGATTTGCTAAGACAACGCCTAAAACAACATCTGATGATAAAAAATCGGATCGAAATCACTCGAGCTCACGACGCGCAAAAAGATAAGAGCTTAGTTTTCTTGGGACGTATTTTTTTGCTCGCTCTTTACCTCAGAGTCTAACTTTCTGGCGACTCTTTCAGCTTGTTCACGAATATATTCTCGACTGCGCTCAATTTTAAAATTTAAGTCTCGATTTCCGGCGCGCTCATTTACTTTTTGAAAAATCTTAAAATGAAAAAGGTTAGCTACTCCGCTCAGTGTGTTTCGAATGAGCTTTACACCTCCATCAACCACTGTTTGTATGGGTTGAACTATCGATGATGAACGAAACCAAAAAACAGCTTGATCCTCAACTGTATCGTTCCCTATTTTAATTTGAAGAAGCAAAACTATGAGGATTGTGACTGCAATACTTTTTGTTAATGATATGATTTGAAACACTTTTGTTCTCTCCTATTCAACAAGCTGTTTGAGTGTATTTATCAGCACATTTTTTTCGAATGGTTTTGTAATATACTTTACACAACCCGCCTCAATGGCTCGATTCATCATTTGTTCATCATCCACTGTTGAACACGCCACAACTTTTGCAGATGGGTCTATTTGCAAAATCTCTTTGGTTGCATCAATTCCCGACATTTTCGGCATAATGATATCCATTAAAACAAGATCTGGATGCAGTTCAGAGAAAAGCCTCACAGCATCAGTGCCATTTTGGGCCTCTCCAACAACTTCAAAATTTGCACTTTGAAGGGAACCCCGCAAAACCTCTCTGATGAACGGGGCGTCATCTACGATCAAGACTCGAATACTCATGAAAATAAGTATATAAATTTAAAGTTAACTCCCCAAGGCTAATTTTAATACTATGGAATTGCATTCAATTATAAGTCAGTTTGTGACATTATTAACCAGCCTTTCTGGTCTTACGGCCTATGCGGTGATCTTTGGCCTTCTCCTTATTTGTGGTCTTGGCGTTCCAATTCCAGAAGATATTACATTGGTAACCGCAGGAATTCTCGCAGGCATGGGTAATATCTCCCTTCCAGGGGCTCTTATTGCTGGATTTATTGGTGTTCTTATCGGAGACGCTTTTTTATTTACAATGGGGCGTCTTTATGGTCGAAAAGTTTTTAGCTTACCTCTTTTTAGAAGTATCTTTACGCCCAGTCGCCTAGCTCTCGCTGAAGAAAAAATTTTAGCAAA
>JAGRAB010000289.1 GCA_020435085.1 Bdellovibrionales bacterium
AAGCTCTTCAACAGATCACTCTCGAAATACATCAATCAATTTGACTTGAGGATGGTTAAACTTTCAGTCTTCAGCTTTACAGTTATAATAGGTTGCATACGTTCGACAAGACTCTGGCACGTTGAACTCTCGGCACAATTCAGGCACAGAAAATGTCGCCCATATTCTTTCGATCGGCTGAAGTTCATAGGGATAAGTGGCATTGGGTCCGTTTTTTGAAAAAACTAAATCTTCCGTAACAAGAAAAAATCCATGTAGTTCCCCTCCGCCTTGAGGGTCAAATTTGAGCTCATTCTTATCTCTTATGGCAACAACTGTTCCGTATCGTATTTCGTTCTCTGAAGTGACTTGCTGACATTTTTGTCGATCCGTAACAAACGCATGAAACTCCCTTGCTGATACAAAACGTTCTTTTTTTACTTCTCCATGAAAAAGCAAAACATTGTTCCAACAGTTCACACCATCTTGAACTCGTAAGTGATTTTTTACAACATAGTCATCAAGCAATGAACCAACATTTACTTTTTTCAAGAAATTGGGTGCAGGTGTTCTGCAGTTAAGTTCCTCTTTACACTGGTTTGTTGCTTCACAAGTAAAACTCAATTTTGATTCGCTTTGGTTTGAGGCCTTCAAAACTTCAAAGTGATGCTCCAGTTTTTGACAGTTGTCTGAATATAAGTAAAAAGAATTATTTTCTTTCTTTAAAAACGGAAGCCACCAACGATCACCTTCCGTTGTCGATAACTGCGGCATTTGGTCTCCATTGGCTTCAGTATCAAAGACTTTTGCCCATAAAGGTGGGCTCACAAGAACCTCAAAAAGGAGCAAAAGAATAAAGTATGAAATAAGACCAGTTTTGATTTGTTGATACATCATATTTACTCTATGCAAATTCTATTCTCTTTAAAAGGAAATAAAGGGGATATTAAAAGCAAAATCAAAGAGTTATGACAAATTTTGTAAAAGCCATAAAAAAACTTATAGCCACTCAGCAATTCATAATCACTGTCAAAGGTGAATACATCTGAGACCTTACAGATAGACAGCTCATCAGCTTTAGAGTATTTTGGTACTGTGATCATTTATGACTAAAATTGTTTCTGTTGTTTTAATTTTGAGCCTTGTTTTGATCTTGTTATTTAAAAAAACTTGGCCTATTCATTCTCCTGTTTTTGAAACCAAACACCTGGCGTTTCTACAACCTGATTTTGAACACGGTTTTGTGTGGCCGCAACGCGTTCGTCATGGAGACGCTCTCAATATTTTTTTACACCTTAATCGTAAAAATGTTCTTTTAGAAATTAATCAAATCTTGGGCCCTGAAACGAGAAAATTTTTATCTCAACTTGATGCTCCACGAATTGATGAAAATACTCTTGATAAGTGCACTATTGAAACTGGTTGTGAATGGCTCTCTAATTTACAGTTTAAAATTCCCACAGGTTGGCCCAACGGTATCTATGAGGTTTCATTTCAATCTGGTAATACCATGCGAAGAATGTATTTTTTCATTCCTCCTCACCCAAATCAGCAAGGAGATGCTCTTTTCCTGTACGATTGGTCCACACTCAATGGACACAACCTCTTTGGTGGTTGCAATTTTTATGGCGATTTTCATGATGGTAAAATGAAACAAAGTGCTGCTGAAGTTTCTCACCTTCGTTATTCTCTCAAGCGTCCGATGATGCCAACAAGCTTGGAGTTCAACGATTCCGTTATTTTGAGAGAAAATAATGTTTTTGATGGTTTGGGGTGGCTACCCACTATTTCACAATTTTTAAAAACAGATGCTATTTTCAATACCTCTTTAGCTGAAATGGATGAGGCTATTCTCAAAAAATATAAATTTGTTGTTATCGCTGGAACCCAAGAGTATTTGAGCCGAGACGATTTTACCCTTCTACAGCACTATGTAGAGAGTGGTGGTTTTTTAATTATTGCTGGTAGCGAATTCGGTCTGAATTACATAAATTATAACAAAAATAGAGATTCTATTGCTTTTTATAAAGTTGTTCCTCATGAAAAAATAAAAGACCCTCCTGTTCGGGTAACCTCAGTTGCAAACCCATTGATGTATTGGGGCTTTAGTTTTAATTTTGGTGTTGGTATTTTTTCTAGCAAAATCTTTGATTTTCAAATTATAAATACAAAGCATCCCTACTTTGAAAATATTAACGTACAAAAAACAGATTCTTTTCGATCCCTGCGCGGCTGGAGCTTTGGAGCTGTACTCACTCAAAACGGAAATACTTTTTGCCTGACTCATTCAGAAATTCCCTGCAACGATGTTGAGGTTCTTGGTCTTGTCAAAACCAAATATCAAATAGCCACTGAAGAAAGTCATGAGCGCTTGAGATTTTCTGATCTCTTGGCAAATGAGTTTGAACACCAAAATCCAGAGCGAGAAATTTTCGCCCCGTTGATGAAGGTTAAAAAAGGCAAAGGACATTTTTTAGCCATTCCTGGAAATCTACTGGAAGACCCTCGGTCGGTCGATGAAATCCAATTTATTAAAAACGTTGTTAACACCACTAAATAAAAAAGTTGGCTCAGGTGGATGGATTCATCTGACCCAAAACCCACAAGAAGCAAATTCAAAACAATAAATGCCAAGGAGGCTCTTATAAAAATGTTTATATTCAATGTCCGAGAGATATTTATTATTACAGGACGGAGCAGGGTTAGTTTTATGCCAAACAAGAATATCCGTCAGTAGATGGGGCTTATTGGTCTGATAGTAGGCAACAAGTTCTCTTAAAAGTTTGATATTACAAAAAATGTATTCCCATTCCTTTCTTATATTTGATTAATATAAACTTATCTCATTCCTATTTTCGTTATCGTATATGAATTGAAATTCCGCTAGACATTTCTTTATTAAAAACAAAGATTTTGGCGAGGTCTAAATAATGAGCTGGACCACTTCTTTCCATTGAAAAAATATTTTTCTATTACAGGAATTTTTCCCATTACAAAAATATTTGCCCATTTTTCTCGTATAGAATGAATCAGGACAACCCCCGAAACCCCTGAAAATACGGCTCTTTTATAGGCCATTTTTTCCTTGATTTAAATGTAGTTTATATGCTACATTAAGGGCGTGGAAGTTAAACCTCGTAGTCTTCGCATCTATGAAACTGAGAACGGAAAACGACCGTTTGAAGATTGGGTCAAAAGCCTAAAAGATCCGCCAACGGTTCGGCGGATACAGGCTCGTTTGGCTGGTGTGAGTGCTGGCAACCTTGGCGATGTGAAACCTGTTGGTGAAGGTGTTAGCGAATTGAGGTTAAAGTTTGGCCCAGGGTTTCGGATTTATTTTGGGGCTGATGGTGATGAGCTGATTATCCTTTTGTGTGGAGGAGACAAAGGCTCGCAAGATAAAGATATTCGTAAGGCTAAGGAATATTGGGCCGATTATAGGAGTAAGAACGATGAATAAAAAAGCAAGCCGATCTTATGATGAATGGGTTATTGAGTCCTTAAAAGATAATAAAAAGGCCCAGGCGGAATATGTTCGAGCAACCATTGAAGAAAATCGAGGTTTTCCAAAAGCGATTTTAGTAGCTCTTCGCCATGTGGCCGAAGCTCGTGGATTTAAAAACTTTGCCGAAGAAACTCAACTGAACCGCGAAACTCTTTATAAAACTTTATCAGAAAACGGCAACCCCACATTAGAGAGCCTTTCTAAAATGCTTGATGTTTTGGGACTTGATTTGTCCGTGAAGCCTAAATCTAAAAAGGTCAGTTAAAAATTAGGGGGTTGAAGAAATCTGATTCGAGAACTCGAATACTTGGAGAAAAAGCAAGGTATGTCTTTTGAGTTCTCGAATTGGAAGTTGATTTAAGTATTTTACCATTGAACAATGACGGGGAAAGAGTATCGAAGAAATGATTTTTGAAAAAACAAGAGGCTTCTCGATCAAGAAGCCTCTTCAAAAAAAGATTACTGAACCGATTCTGGATTTTTCATAATCAGAACCGCTGCCATCAATCGCGGTAGATAGTCCTGATCGTTTTCGTACCCTTTGCGAATCAAAACCCAAGCATCTTTTGATCTTGTTTTTTCTATAGCTTTCTGAACTCGATTTTCTCCGATATTATATGCCAAGGCGGCCAGCAACCAATCCTTGAATCGGAGATTATTTGATTCCAGGTATCTCATGGCAGCATCAGTGAGCAAGTCAACATTTAGCCGCTCATCCACCTTATCATCGACTCGTAATCCATAGTTTCGAGCCGTGGGGACAATAAACATCCAAAGACCAGCTCCCCAACCCTGGTTATTACTTTGCTCTAAGTTCTGGTAACCAGACTCAACAATGGGTACAGCCATCAGTTCTAGGGGTAATCCATAATCTTGGATTTTACCTTCAACCACGTTGCGGTAGTTCTCCATTCGTTGAAGCGAATTTCGCATGAACTCCCTTCCTTCTGGTGTGCCGATATACCTATTAAGCTGTTTGAGCACCAGATCGTTTACTACAATCGGAAACCCTGTCGTGCTTTGAGCGTTTTTCGCCATTTCTTTAGCCTGGGCCAAAGAGACTCGTCGATCCTGAACGAAGCTCTTTGAAGCAAAGGCGGTCGCGCCCATAAGACAGGCCATCAATAATCCGCTAAGTAAGCTGATCGACCTTCCTGATTTTGTTGATACTTTGCTGAACATTTTCTCTATCCTCCTTTTTAGGATATTGCCCTCAACTAAAAATAAGAGACCTGTCGCGCACACAGGCACATACTCTTGGTTTAGTGCGATTTGCGCTACCTCAACGAGGCAGCGTGCATAAGCCTGTGACTCAACTTTTTCTTGGTCGACCAGTGTCTCATCACAAGCAAATTCTTGAACTTCTGAAATCCATTTGTTCCAAAAATGAATAGTGGGATTGAGCAAACAGACGAGTCTCAATCCCCAAAGAACATACACCCACTTCGTATCACCTTGTCGATGATGCTGAAGCTCATGGGCCAATGCCATTTGATATTCTTGTCTGCGTGAAATTAGAGATGACGGCAATACAACATTTATCTGATAGGGCCGCCAATACGAAAAGGGAACTGCAATTTCATCGTTTACGAAGACATTGACTCTTCCAAGTTTCCGCACACAGTATGAGCGTCTTTTAATTTTTCTAAGGCGGTGAATATCTCGGCCTATCACAATCCCACCAGAGACAAGTAATATCAGTCCCAGTAGCATCCACACCAAGGAAATGCTATCTGCACTCACTGAAGACAGTCCACTAAGCGACGGAAGAGTTAAATAGCCGCCCTTGTCTGGGGTCGAAAAATCTTGAGCAAAAGTTTTGATTGATTGAGCAGACCAGACCTTTACTGTTGGCTGAAAAAACTCTTTCTGTGGCAACAAAGGATGAGCAAGAGCCAAGGCTAGGATACCAAACAAAGTGGCGTAATGCAGTCGCAACTCAAAAATAGATTTAGTGACTCTTCCTGTGTACTTCAGAAAAAGTGACAACATCAGCAATCCGAAAAAACCAATGAGAACTAACGCGTTCAATGTGAAATATGTCGAAAGGGCTTGGGCTAAACTCATTTTTTACTCCCAGACTTTGAATCAATGAGAGTCTTTAACTCTTTAAGAGCCTGAGCGTCCAAATTCACGGTATCGAGTAGCTGCCGAACAAGTGCAACGGGTGTTCCTTCAAAAACTCGTTCAACGACATGTTTGACCGTTTTCGCCTCATACTCTGTTTTTGCAAGTACAGGTATGTAGATATGGCCTCGGCCTTCTTTGCGGGTTTTCAAAACACCTTTTTGTTCGAGTATGCGAAGAATTGTTGATACCGA
>JAGRAB010000290.1 GCA_020435085.1 Bdellovibrionales bacterium
TGTAGAATTCTCGAGCAGACTTTTTATAAAAACAAAAGCCTCTTTCTCAGAAGAGGCTTTTGTATCAATATGGGATGATTTATGTGACTTCGGAGTCTCTTTAACTCTGATAGCTATTTTTTTTCAACAACGAGAGTCAGTTCTGTCTCGAGACCCTCTCCGAGTTTTATCAAGGCTTTATGTTGACCTAAAACTTTAATTTGCTCTTCGATAACAATGTCTCTTTTATCAACCATATATCCTTGATTCTCTAATTCATTAGAAACATCAAAGTTTGTTACTGAGCCAAAAATCTTTTCCGTTTCACCGGCCTCAACTTTGAAAGTCAGTGTCATTCCAGATAACTTTTCAATAAGCTCTTTTCTTTTGGTAACGGCTTTTTTCTTTTTTGCTTCCGCAACTTGTTGGAGGTGATTCCACTCCGCCATTCTTTTTTCAGTCGCCTCTGTTGCCAGTTTACGTGGAAATAAAAAGTTTCTCGCATATCCCCCACTGACACTCACGAGATCGCCAACTTTTCCTAAATCTTTTACATCTTCTTGTAAAATAACCTTCATCTCTTGCCTCTTTTCTTAAATAATCAAAAAATTTCTCTATTTATTTCTTCTTGTTTGCTTTTCTTTAAACGACTTCTAAAATCAAACCAAAAATCTGCAATTCCAACTAAACACAGCAAAAGCATAAGTTGAGTAATGAGTATAAAATAGCCAAAGAGTTGCCAAGCCGCGCCTAATTTTATTTTTTCAAATAACTCCGAAACAATCGCAAGTCCCTGAAAAAAATAAAGCGTTATCATGACGTAAAAACCATTGAGCGAAACCACCTTAATGACCTCAACTTTATGATTTAAAAATGCTCCCAAAAGAGATGCTAAAAAGATCCAAATCATCGCGTCGGAAACTTTGAGCTTTTTTAGCGACATTCTTTGAACAGGTGCCTGTTTAAAAAGTTTCAAAACGCGTGGTTCGAACAGCATCGATACATACAAAGCCAGAATACTCAAAATAATGAGTACTGCTGGTGTTTGTAAAAGAAGGTCTTTGGATGTAATCGTTGTCTCAGGATTGATTTTTAACACTTGGTTGAGTGGAACCTCCATGAGTGCCAAAAGTTGACTCCACCAAACCTTACCAACACTTGCTATCCAAAACGCAAGCCCTGCAGAAAAAACAAGGCTCACGAGAGATACGGCCCAAAAAGCGGCCCACCCTCGGGAGAGCTCCATGTCTTCTAGCTCACTAAACGCGCCAACAACCAAAACTAAACATGCATAAGCTCCTGCAAGATAATACTGTTCTATGCCCAAAAGGATTCCACTGACAATAAGACCCAAGGCCCAATATGTAAAAGACCCTGCTGCTGTCTTTAATCCCCTTAAAGGTATTGCGCCCAAGAAGGCAAAAAGAGCTGTCATCGCAACAGACCCTGCACTGAGCGTAATAAATTTTGGAAGGTTTTTTTGAGTTGGCTTTTTACTCATTTATTCTCTCTCGAGTTATTTATCCTCTTGCTGGAGCCTGACGTCGGGCTGCAGCTGCGGCTTTTCTTGCTTTAAATTTTTCTTCACGCTCTTTTTCTCTTTTCATTGTTTCTTCAAGAGCACCTTTGAATTGTTCTAAGTACTTTGCCACAGATGTGCGATCATCGAGACGCGTGTGCTTAAAGCGAAGAACTCTGTCGTTGATTCTCATTGTCCTTTCTAATTCTTTAATCACGTCGCCTTCTGCTTCAAATGTTGTATGGAAATACACACCTCGAGTGAGTTTTCCTATGGGGTTGGCTAGCTTTCGCTTTCCCCATGTATCAAGACTGTGGATTGTCCCTTTAAATGTATCTAAAACGCCTTTATTTTTCTTGAAAAAAGCCTTTTGGTCTTCATCTGTTGTGTCAGGATGAAGGATAATTACACCTTCATACTTTCGAATAGGACTGAGTTTTTCGGTGTCAGACATCGATAATTCCTTTCGGTTAAAACCCTCATGTTATTATGAGAGTAAGGATGCTTTAAAATGTAGCAATGTCTATATCAGCTCTCCGGCCCTAGGACAAGGCCTAAACCCTCAAAATTCCTTTAAAAACACATTCTTTTTACCGATATAATAGCAATTATGGCTACTTATCTCATTTGTACCGCTGGGCCTCTTGTCGGTCAGCGATTTGAACTTAACAACGGAACTCGTTTAGGACGAGATGACGGTGATATTATCCTCAATGATCCAAAAGCCTCTGGAACCCACGCCATCATAAAAAAATCGCTGCTCGGGGGATTAACCCTTATTGATCAAAAATCAAAGAACGGAATTTACCATGAAAAAGTGCGCGTGGATAAACTTCGTCTTGAAGATGGTCTTGATTTTCGAATTGGTGATAACTTCTTCCGCGTTGAAGTTCTTGCAGAAAATGCTGAACCTCTAGAGGCAAGTCTCAGCTCCTCTGAAGAGTCTCTCTTTATTAACGACGAAAATCTTATTGACGATTCTCCTGATGACCCTGCTGGCCACGAGTCACCCCATGAGGAAACTTTTGTTTATGAGCCTGACAGCCCAGAGGAAGAACATGATGCCAACAATAACGACCTTGAACATACAAATATTTCAGAACTGTCACTCAAAGAGCTAACCGCAAACCCATCTCGCCCCTCATTGACAATTCGGACTCTTGAGAGCCCTGATAAAAATGAGCTGGTGAAGAAAGAAGAGTTGCGAAAAACATGGAGCCAGATTTTAGAACCCTTCTCTCGAAAGCATATTAAAGAGATCAATGATAAATCCTCCTCTTTGCAGCCACTGAGCCCTCGCGTAAAACTGACATTCTTCCGAGGACCTCAAGCAGAAACCGAGTGGGAGCTTGGATACGGACCACGGTCTGCAGGCCGCAACTCTGTAGACTTACCTTTGTTGGATATAAACGCACCGCCAAATACATCATTTGAAATTCTCCCGTCTCCAGAGGGACCTCTCTTTAAAACAAAATACCCAAATGAAGTAAAAATTAACGGATCTAGCAAACAAGAAGTGACTTTACAGACGGGAGACATTATTTCCATTTCAGAAACCCAAATAGAAGTTGAGTTATTTTGATGGAAAAAACGCCTAAAAAAACGGGCTACTTTAAAAGCTTTGATGGCACAAAAATCTATTATGAAATCCGTGGCACCGGAAAACCCATGGTTTTTTGCTACGGCATTGGCTGTTTAATGAATCATTGGTCTCCACAGGTAAAACACTTTTCTTCTCGTTATCAAGTGATTACTTTTGACTACCGCGCCCACCACAAATCTGATGTCCCCGAAGACCGCACTCAGCTAACAATGGATGCTTATGCACAAGATATTAAATATCTTATGGATCATCTTGAGTTGAATACAGCATGTTTCGTCGGTCACAGCTGGGGAGGGCAAGTACTTATTCGTGCGTATGATATGTTCCCTGAGCTTTTTTCAAGCCTTATTTTTATCAATGGTTTTGTAAAAAACCCCATTGCAGGGATGTTTGGAAACAACTACGCTGGCTCCTTCTTTCAGTTATTCAAATCTGGCTACAGCCAGCTTCCAGAAACACTCAGTTATATTTGGAAAAAAGGCGTGAACAACCCTTTGGCGATTCAATTGAGTGCTCTTGCCGGAGGTTTTAATATTCATCTGACAAGCCTCAAAGATATTGAGATCTATGCCCGTGGCCTTACAACAATGGATCTCAACTCTTTCCTAGATACTTTTGAGTCAATGATGAATTATGATGGCTCGCCTGTTCTCGACCGCGTCCAAGTGCCTACGCTTATTATTGGCGGAAAAAAAGATGCCGTGACTCCACAAAAGCATCAGGAGAACATGCATATTCGCATCAAAGGAAGTCAGTTTTTAATGATTCCCTACGGTTCACACTGCACGCAATTAGATATGCCCGATTTTGTAAACCTAAAGATCGATCACTTTTTAAATAAAATAACCTATTTTTAGAATTGGTTTTAAAATCATAACAGAAACGGTTGTGTATTTTAGGCGACTTCTCGTTTTATCTTAATGACAGCTCTTGATCGTGCTGTATCACGTTTTCCATGGAGCCAAAATTTTCTAAATCTTTTGAGAGCCACTCTTTGGCATTGCTTTGAGGTGAAAGCTTTAAATTTTCTAAATGCAGTTCGGTTTCATATTGCTCTATCATTTTAAAAAGCGTCATTTGATTCACTCCTTTATAATATTTCACATTCATCTGTATTTACTCTTGACGGCTCATGGTGCCTTCGCAACCTTGTGCTTGTTGGTATTCAAGTCTTTTAACTAAAAGTTTGGATCGTTTTTCCATATTTGTTTGAACCATACTTTTTTACGACCACTATGAAAAAAAATCTTGAAATCAGCTGTTTCATAAAATCTCCTAACAAAGAACTCTCTTAAAATATGGCTACAGGGATAAAAACTCTGCAATCACAATACCACGATTAAATTAAATCTATTGGGTTTCAAAACAGCTTTAGTGTCAGAGTGAGCAAAAATTGTCATCCCAAAGAAGGACTTCTGATTATTAAATAAATGTCTGTCTAGGGGTTGCTAAGAATATCGCTGCACGTGTTCGACATCTTTAATGGGTAATTATCAACAGCATTAAGAAGGCTTTGTGAAGACGCCGCCCTTGGGTTCATTTTTATTAACAACTCTCTCAGCTCTTGTTTCCAGACGGTAAAATCTAGCGGATAGTGTTTTTCAAAAACATCTAATATTTGGTACAAAATCATCGTTCGCCGCTCTTTAAAACCAAACTGTTCAAGAGCTTTTGAGAAAATCGAAAAGTGATATAAAATCATATTTGATTCCATCCCGCCATCTACTTTTTCAGCATATTTTTGTAGATAAAACATTCTTATTGCTGCAGAGAAAATTTCTGTTTTTACGAGTTGAGCTGGCCAGGACTGCTCGTTAAGTATTTGTTTTTTTAAAATCCTGTTAAGAGATGTTTCTACTTTTTTTACCCATTGCAGTTCTGGGTTGCTCTCTGCAAGAAATAAGATCGCGCCTGATGGAAGTACTCCCAAGACGGATGTCTCTCCATCTACAATATTCCCATTGGGCTCAGTATGAGCTGTTCGATGAAAATTAAAAAGGAAGCTATCAAACCATGTATAAAAATCCGCGCCTCGCAAAGGAGGATTATTTTTTATAAACTCAATCGCATTTTTATTATTTTGCCTAAAGTATTCGGCAGCTTCGACTTGATTTCCATTACTATAAATAAATCTTTTTTGACCTTGAAGTGACTCCATAAAAAGAAATTCCCTCTGGTCTGACTCCTTGATTTGAATACCACTTTGTGCCGCGATCTTTGATATTGATAAAACAGGGCCTATTTTTTTTGCCGATATTCTTCGCATAGAGTTGGAGTACTTAGGATGTGACTCCCAGCCACCGCTGTCTCCTGTTATCCATTTTTTTAATTTCCCCCTTAAACGTCGCTGCGTCGGAGAAAAGTAG
>JAGRAB010000291.1 GCA_020435085.1 Bdellovibrionales bacterium
GAGAGAGGGGGATTCGAACCCCCGAGACCCGCGAAGGTCTGCCAGTTTTCAAGACTGGTGCATTCAACCACTCTGCCATCTCTCCGTCGGCCACCTTATGTAAAATAAGAGCTGAAATCAACATAGATTTGATTTGGAGGCAAATGGTGCGGCGCGACTATTTTGGGCCAAGAACTTTCGTGTGACCCATATATTGTTGAAGTACCTGAGGAACTTCTACTCTTCCGTCGGCCAACTGATAGTTTTCTAAAATGGCAATCAAAGTTCTTCCTACGGCAAGGCCTGAACCATTCAATGTATGTAAGAATAATGGCTTGGCCTTTGGCCCCTCAGGACGAAACCGCATATTGGCTCGCCGAGCTTGAAAATCTTCACAGTTGGAGCAAGAACTAATTTCTCGGTATTGATTCTGACCCGGCAACCAAACTTCAATATCATAAGTTTTTGCAGCACCAAACCCAATATCACCACTACAAAGAGTAACCACTCGGTAAGGAAGCTCTAGTTTGTTCAAAATTTTTTCTGCATCTGAAAGCATCTTTTCATGCATCTCATAAGATTTGTCAGGATGTGAAAACATCACTAGTTCAACTTTATTAAATTGATGCTGGCGAATGAGCCCTTTGGTGTCTTTTCCATAACTCCCCGCCTCAGAACGAAAGCAGGGTGAGTATGCGACCAATTGTTGGGGAAGATCTTTTTCTGCTAAAATTTCTCCGGCATAAAGGTTGGTTACCGGAACCTCTGCGGTTGGGATCATATGATAATCTGTTCCCTCAAGATGAAAAACATCATCCTTAAATTTAGGAAACTGTCCCGTCCCCGTCAGTGATTGGCTATTGACTGCAAATGGTGGAATGATCATTTCATACCCATTTTCTTCAATATGAGTATCAAGCATAAATTGAATCAAAGCCATTTCCATACGAGCAGCAGCACCTTTTAAAAAGGTAAAGCGAGCTCCGGCAACCTTTGTTCCTCTTTCAAAATCTAAAATATCAAGTCTTTCACCGATCTCCCAATGTTCCTTTGGAGAAAATGCCATAGATTTAGGCTCACCCACTCTTTTGACCTCTTTATTCTCACCTTCACCTTTACCCGCAGGAACGTCTGCGTGGAGAACGTTTGGAAGTCGCAACATAAAATCATGGAGTTCAAGTTCAAGAGTATCTAAGTCTGTGCTGAGTGCCTTTCCTTTAGCACTCACCTCTTGCATTTCTGCCAATAATTGAGAGGCATCTTCTTTGGATTTTTTCTTTTGTGCAATCTCTGCACCCACCTTGTTTTGTTGGGCTTTCAGCGTTTCGATTTCATGAACGAGAGTCCGTCTTTTTTGATTCAGTGCTTTGGCTGTATCTACTAAATCTGCACTTTCCCCACGTGCCATAAGGGCATTTTTATAGTAATTTGCAAAAGAAAGGCCTCCAAAAAGAGGTTCATCATTATCTAACGCTTTTATATCGATCATTTCGAAATCTTCCTGCTACGCGCCTGGGGCAATTAAAACGTACATTCTTAGCAAAAGTGCTATCAATATACAAATAAGATCAAAGACAAGAACAAGTGCTAGTCCCCATCGGCTCATCATTTTTACTAGGCCCAGCAAAACCGTTATGCTTATCAAAACAAATGAAAAAGTTCCAAAGCCAATCATTTCCTGAAAAATGAGAGAAACCGTCACTGCAACTATAAACGCTGAAACAACTTTCAAAATAAATATCGAAATATGGCTCGAC
Organism: Bdellovibrionales bacterium; assembly: GCA_020435085.1. Lineage (GTDB taxonomy): Bacteria > Bdellovibrionota > Bdellovibrionia > Bdellovibrionales > UBA1609 > JABSOQ01. The sequence continues at coordinate 1,737 of JAGRAB010000291.1, forward strand.
GAAGTTTTCACTCCATTTTGTATACTCATAATTACTTTCGCCATAAAACCTCCATTTCAGTCTAAAACCACTTTTCTATTTTAACGAATCCCTTTGTTCTGTAAAGACTGAATTCGCTTTTCAATCAGAGCTTTATCGGGGGCGTTTGGGTTTAATAAAAAATATTGATCGTATGACTGAATCGCTTTTGCAATATCTCCTCGAGATTCAAATAAAGCCCCTTGCTCTTTATATATATCAGGGTTTCCAGATTCAGTTTTTGCAGCAATATTTAACATCGATAACGCCGAGTCAAAGCTTCCTGATTTTCTATAGCACGCCGCCACTTTAATATATATCTCTGCCCCAAGTGGTTTCAATTTTATTGCCTGTTGGTATTCACGTGCACACAATTCAAATTGCTTCATTTCTGAGTAAGCTTCTGCCGCCAGCGTATAAGGGGCCGACAATTTAGGGTTGATCCGCTTTTCTTCATTGGCTTGCTCTAACGCTTTTTTTGGATTTTTTAGCATCAACTCCGCAAGACCTATTTGATACCTCACCAACGGATAATTATTATTAATTGCAATGACTCGCTCAAATTGCTCCTTTGCCTGTTGAGGTTTGCCCGTTCCCAGAAGGAGGCGGCCAGCAAGAAAGAATGGTTCGACATCCGCAGGGTCAAAGACCGCCGCTCGAAAATAATATTCAAGTGCTTTTGCAGGCTCATTTTTGAAAGTTAAAACTTTTCCAAGCTCAATAAGAGCTTCTTTGGGTTTTTCTTGAATATTTAAAAGCTGTTCAAACACGACTTGTGCATCATTATATTTTTCATCTTCTAGATAAAGCCGTCCCAACTCCAATCGGTACTCAAAAATTAAAGGATAAGCGGTAATGAGCTCTCTTAAATGATTTTCTCCATAGTCATTGCCCTGGAGGGCGGCAAGAGCACGAGCATAAACTATTTGAGCCTGTCGATTGCTTGAGTCCATTTCTATGGCTTGCGAGGCT